>JAPOLP010001084.1 GCA_029977045.1 Planctomycetota bacterium | reverse complement strand
GCCAGCGGCTTCGGCCTCGTGACGATCTACACCGAGGCAAAGACGTACCATATCGAGTCGTTCCGCTTCCTGATCGACGCCACCGACGGCAACCCCGACAACCAGTTCCCCGGCTGGCCCGTCACGTTGTATCAGGACGAAAACGCCGGGAAGAATCGTCTGGAGTAGTTGCCGCCCGAGCCTGTAGGGTGCGTCTTGACGCATCGACGGGCTGGCACGCAGTTTCGTAGGGTGCGTGAAACGCACCATCAATCGCGTCCCAAAGGACTGGTGCGTTGCGCTTCGCTCCACGCACCCTACGATGAGTGACGATGGCTGCACGGATTCGTTCGCTGTCTGTTCTCAACAAGCTGTACCGAGGCGGTCATGAGAACCGTCTGCTGACGCTCGCGCAGACGCTTGGTCGCGAGCGGTTCGAGCATCGAATCGTGACGCTGAGCCGCGATCCCGGTCAGAGCGAAGAAGAGCAGCGGGCGGCGGGTTCGCTGCGACCGGATTACGCGGCGGCGGGAATCGAGGTCGATGATCTGGGGCTCGATCCGATTGGCGGTGGCTGGTCGGGACGGCTGATCGCGCCGGCGAAGTTTGCGACCGCTGTCCAGCGGCTCGTGCGGTACATCCGCGACTTCGACATTCAGCTTCTCGATGCGCATCACACGGTCGCGATGCTCGCTGCCGGAGTCGCGGGACGCCTCACCGGAGTTCCAGTAATCCAGACGGCTTATCACACGGGAGTCTGGCAGCGACCGGGTCTGCACTGGCCAGGGCGGCAGACACTCTCGAACGCGGCGGCCATCGTGACTGACTCGCGGTTTCGAGCGGACGAGATTCGCAAGTGGATTCACTGCGACAGCGTGCCGATCCATGTCATCCCGACCGGCATTCCGGAACCGGTACCGACAGTCTCCGCCGAGCACGTTCGCAATGAACTCGGTCTGCCACCTGCGGGTGAGTGCCGCATCGTTGGGCAGGTCAGCGGGCTACTCGAATTCAAAGGCCACCTCGACCTGCTCGAAGCCGCCTCGCGAGTGCTGGCCGAACATCCCGACGTGATCTTCCTGTGCGTCGGCTTCAGCCGCGGCTTTACCGAGTACGAAACGCGGTTGAAAAACCGCATCGCCGAACTCGGCCTGACCGACCGCTTTCTGTTGCGCGGCTGGCCGGGACCGATCGGCGACGTCTGGCAGATCTTCGACGTCTTCGCCCACCCGTCGCGTTTCGACTCGCTGCCGCTGGTCGTCATTGAGGCAATGGCCCTCGCCAAACCAAGCGTCGTGACCTCGGTCGGCGGCATTACCGAATTCGTCGAAAATGAACGCTCCGGCCTGGTCATTCCGTCAGAGTCGCCCGAACCACTCGCTGCGTCACTGAATCGCCTGCTGTCCGATCCGCAGTTTGGCAGCCGCCTCGGGGAGAACGCCCGGCAGACGTACGAGTCCGAATTGACGCCATCCGCGATGACCCAGGCAATCGAGTCGCTCTATTCTCGAGTGGCCGGTGACGAGGACGCCCGATCTGTCCGTGCAGCCTGAGCGACTCGATTCGGTGCCGACAAGTTCGCGTCGGAGCCGATGGCGGTTAGTATTCCGGCGTCTCTGATTCCCATTGATTCTGTTTTTGTGGATCGTTGCCATGCTGCCTGGTTTGCGTGCTTTTGCGTTGGCTGCTTCTTTGCTTAGCGGGGCTGTAGCCGCCGCCGACGGAATGCAGTACCCGCTCGGTTCTGTGCGGAATGACGGTGGTGACCTGTTTGTCGTCGACCTGAAGATGCACGGTGTCTGGAAGGCGACCGGCGGAAAGCTGACGGCTTACTATGAGGGCTCCCCGAAGTTTCGGACGCCGCTCAACGCCGCTCGCTGTATCGCGTTCGACAAGGACGGCAACGTGCTCGTTGGAGATACCTCGACGCGCGAGGTTTACCGGTTCAAAGAGGCCGGTAAACCGGAGCCGCTGACTGGAGCAGGCCCGATCACGGGAGACGATGGCAAGGTCACTGGCTTCAAGCCGGGGATCGGGATGCCGATGGCAATCGCTGTCGCAAAGGACGGGACGATCTACATCGCCGATCTCGAACTGCACCGCATCTTCAAAGTGCCACATGAAGGCCGGACGGACGGGAAGCCGGAGATTGTTGCCGCTGTCGAAGCACCTCGCGGGCTGGCGTTCGATCCGGACGGGAATCTGATCGTCCTGTCGACGACGAAGGATCAGATTCTGAAGGTCGACAGCGAAGGCAAGGTGTCGGTGCTCGTCCCGGACCGACCGTTCAACTTTCCGCACAATATCGTCATCACCAGCGATGGGACGATGTTTGTCACCGATGGCTACGGAAAGTGTGTCTGGAAGATCGGTG
>JAPOLP010000512.1 GCA_029977045.1 Planctomycetota bacterium | reverse complement strand
GGCAAAACGGTCTACGTGACGGCTCTCTTCAGCATCATGTTCATCTGCGGCTCGGTGCAGCTTGCGGGCAGCGTCGATCGCTGGACCTGCTTCAAGGAAGACGAAGAACCGGAGCCGGCCCACGCTCACGGGCATGGTCACTAGTTGTGTAGGGTGCGTGTAACGCACCTTCCCTTCGGTCCAATCAATGGTGCGTTGCACGCACCCCACTATGACGAGGCACCCGCTTGACCATGCAGGAGCTGCTGCAGGCACTCATGGATGCTGTCCGTAATGGGCAGTCGGTGGCATGGACGGCTCTGGTGGAAACGAAAGGCTCGACGCCGCAGAAGGCCGGAGCCGCGATGCTCGTCTTCGCTGACGGCTCGCAGGCTGGCACGCTTGGCGGTGGCTGCGTCGAGGCGGAAGTCAAACGCCGGGCACTGAGACTGCTCGACGAAGGCCAGGCCGAGCTGTTGACGTTTCAGCTCGACAGCGATTACGGCTGGGATGACGGCCTGATCTGTGGCGGTCGCATGAAGATGCTCGTCGACCCGGTCCGCCCCGGCGACGACCTGTCGTACTTCGAGATCTACCTGCAGGAGATCCGCGACGGCGAGGGATCGACCGAGGCGGTTGTCATTGACGCTGAGAAGGCTGGCGGCGTCGAAGCTGACCGGTTCCTGCTCAACGGACAGGGCGAGGTCGCCGCGACGCGAACGAAGGGCGAGCTTCCGGAATCGGTGCACGCTGGTCTGCGATCTGTTGCCGAGCGACCGCGAGCGTACGTTTCCGGTGGAGTCTCGTACCTGCCGCAGCTTGAACGCTGCCGTCTGGTCATCGTCGGAGCCGGGCACGTCGGACAGAAGGTTGCCGAACTCGCCGCATCGGTTGACTTCAACGTCTGGGTCGTCGACGACCGCGAGCAGTACTGCAACCAGGATCGCTTCCCGCAGGCCGAACGTCTGATCGTCGGCGAGATCGACACGGCTCTGAGCGGCCTCGACATCGACGGCAACACGATGTGCATCATCGTGACCCGCGGCCATAACCACGACGAGGAGGCTCTGTACCACGTCGCCGAAAAACCGGCCCGCTACGTCGGCATGATTGGCAGTCGCCGAAAGATTCGGCTGATCTTCGAGGATTTGCTTCGCGAAGGTGTCTCACGCGAAGCTCTGCAGCGGGTTCACGCTCCGCTGGGCTTCGATATTGGCTCGCAGACGGTTCCGGAAATCGCTGTCAGCATCGTGGCCGAGCTGATCGCACATCGAAACATCGGCGGAGTCCCCGAACGCCCCCGCCCGGATTCGATCCTCGACGAAATCCAGCAGGTCGACGCGAAACAGTAGAACGGAATTCATTCCGTCCCTGAACTGGATTTGATCGGCCTCGACGTGTCAGGGAACGGAATGAATTCCGTTTTACGACTGCAGCAACTCTTCAATCCGCTGATCCATCTTGGCAGCTCGTTGCGTCCAGTCAAAACGAGACACATCAAGCGCTGGCGTCGTCGCCGTTCGGTTCCCGCCGGTTACTGCGAGTTCCTGCAGCTGAGCGGCAACGCTTTCCGGCGAGTTGTCGTGGAACCAGCGATGCTCGGCCCCCAGTGTTTCCGGATAGGCAAGGCTTAGCGGGACCAACGGAACGCAGCCGGCTGAGACGGCTTCCAGAATGGCGATGCCAAAGAACTCGTGCTCGGCTGTGGAGACGACGACGTCCGATGCTCGCAGAGTTGTTTCGTAGTCGGAACGTGATTTGGCGAAGCCCCAGTGGTCGACTCGATTGCCGAGCCACTTGCGGGCGTCGGCGAAGCACGGCGGCGAGTTGCGGTACGACTCGCCGAGCACGCTGACGCGGAAGTCGATTCCGCGATCAACCATCAGACGCAGTGCCGCGAAGAAGATGTCCGGTTGCTTGTCGTGTTCCCAGCGGGAAACCCAGACAATTCGCAGTGGGCCGGCTGAGCGAACTTCTTCAGGAGGCGAGATCAGTGAAATTCCCGGTGACTGCACCTCGGACTTCTGCTCAATCCGGTCGATCAGGTCCGGCTGGCGTCGATCGGGCATTCGTCGCAGAAACGCACGAGCCGCCGTGAGGAATTCCTCGCGGTGGTACTCCGAGTTGAACCAGACGGCGTCGGCGGCGAGGGCCGTTGCGATATTTGAATAGGCCAGGTGCAGATCGCGGTCATCGGCGCTCGGGCTCGGGTACGTGAGCTGGTTCTCGTGAAAGTAGACGACGCGCGGCAGGCTCCGGATTGATTCGGAGCAGAGTCCGAGAAACTCCGCGAGATTCAGCATGTCTGTGCAGAACAGAATGTCGGCCTGGGGCGGCGTTGCAGAATCGTTGTTCAGCTGGCGGAGCTGCTCGGCAAACCAGACGGCTGAGTGTCGGGCTCGCCATTTCCACTTTGTTCCGGGCAGCGTCAGCGTCGTGAATTCGTGGCGACTGCGTTGTGACCAGCCGTCGAGGAACACTCGATGGCTGCCACCGTGAAACGCGTTGAGAGCAAGAATGAGGCAGGACATGCGGGCGTTTTGCCGTCAGGCATCGACAGCGTCAATCCTCCGGCAGTGGGAAGGGATCGACGGACGCTAAGTTGATCGCGTGCCGAGGGTCTGAGAGACTCCGCGACCGCTGGCCGACCGGCGAGAATTCCGACATGCGACTTCAAACAGGGACGAGACATCATGGCCAACCCAAAGGTCATTCTGAGTGCATTTGCCGACGAGGCTGCCAATCACAAGACCGCTCTGGAGCAGTTCTCCGCACTCGCCGCGATCGGCCTGCGGTACTACAGCCCGCGGTTTCTCGATGTGGACTCGTCCGGCCAGGTGAAGCATGTCGTCGATCTCAACAAGGCCGAACTGAAGCAACTCAACAAGTTGCAGGACGAGTTCGGCCTCAGTGTGACAAGCATCGGCGCCCGCGTCGGCAAGGTGAAACTGATCAACGTCGACGACGGCTCGCACAACGTGTTTATCCCGTTCGACAAGTACCTGAAGACGGAAGTCGCGAAGACGATTGCTGTCGGCCAGGCACTGGATACCCGGCTGATTCGCGGCTTTTCGTTCTACCATCCGAAAGGGACAAACCCGGAAGACCACATCGCTCAGGCAGCTGATCAGATCGGTCAGATTGCCGATGCGTGTGCCGCTGGCGGGCTGGTCTTCGGACTGGAGATCGAACCGAACCTCGTCGGCGAATCCGGCCCGCTGCTAGCGAAGATCGCGAAGAAGCTCAAGCACCCAAACATGGTGCTGATCTACGATGGCGGGAACATCGCGGCACAGAACAAGGACCGGATGCAGTGCTACTCTGAATTCCTCGACATGCTGCCGTACATTGGCTGGATGCACGTTAAGGATTACTCGATCGACCCGACGCTCAACTGGACGGGCCACGTGGACGAAGAGCGTCTCAAGAACTTCGTGCCCGCCGACGTTGGCGACGCAGGCCACGATACGATTCTCCGCGAACTTCGCGAGCACCTGCCGAAGATCGAAAAACGTCTGAAGAAACTCGGTGTTCCGGGCTTCTTCCTGGAGACCGAGCCGCACCTCAAAGGTGGTGGACAGTTCGGCGGCTTCAGTGGTCCCGACGGAATGGGGGTTGCCGTTCGGTCGCTGTGCTCGGTTCTGGACTATGTCGGGATCGACTACGGCATCCGGAACTTCGCGGACATCCAGGCAGCTCGCGGATTCTGACGGGGACAGTGATGGCTCAGGATTCAGAGTCTCTCGACAAGTTGTGGCGCTGTCCGCAGTGTCGCGGAAAACTGCGCCGAATCACGGATGCCTTGCTGTGCAGCGAGTCGTCGTGCCGTCTCAGCTATCCGGTTGTTGACAGTATTCCCGTCATGCTGATTGACCAGGCATCGGAGTTGTCGTCGGACGACTGGCAGGCCGCACTGGGGGCTCACGACGCGGCTGGCTCTTAATCAAGTGCCTGTTTCCAGAAACGAAAGAGACCGATCATGAAACGTCTTCTCGCTGGATTGCTGCTGGCTGGAACTCTGTTGCTGACCGGCCCTTTTTCGGTGCTGGCTGCTGATCCGCCGGGGAAGGGCGAGGACAACGCCCGGTACACGTTCCGGCGTGACCATGATCCGAACGGGATCGGCAAGTTCTACATGGGCCGCGAGATCGCTTATGTGATGGGTTACGTCGCCGCGCCGTGGCTCGAACGAGTCGAGCTGGAAAAAGAAGAGCGGCTGACGTTGCTGATCAAGTCGCTGAAGCTGAAACCCGGCATGGTCGTGGCCGATATCGGTGCTGGCAGCGGCGTCATCTCAATGCTGATGGCCCGAGAGATCGATCCTGAAGGCAGAGTGCTGGCCGTCGATATCCAGCAGGAAATGCTCGATCGGTTGAAGAAGAGGTGCGAAGCGGCCGGCGTGACAAACGTCGTCCCCGTCAAAGGCTCAGGGAAGTCACCGAATCTCAAACCGGGCAGCGTCGACCTGATCATCATGGTCGACGTCTATCACGAGTTTGCGTTTCCGTATGAAATGACGGCGGAACTCGCGAAAGCACTGAAACCTGGCGGTCGCATCGCGTGGGTCGAGTATCGTCTCGAAGACCCATCCGTGCCGATCAAGCTGGTCCACAAGATGACCGAGAAACAGGTCAAGCTGGAAGCCGGCCAGCCCGAGTTCGGTTTGAAGCACCTCGAAACGATCGGCACGCTGCCGTGGCAGCACATCGTCGTTTTCCAGAAGCCGGAAGATCAGGCGAAGTAGCGAAGATTCTGGTCGTCAGTTAAGGCCACTCCCCACCTGTTGGCGAAGCACTCACAATGGATGACCGTAGCAGATTCGCGGATTTCCTCGATCGCTTGGCCGACAACCGATCAACTTCACTTGAATGGGAACGCTTGGCGGTCGCGCACTTCGCAGACCCATTCCTCGAAGAGATGCGGCGATGCACCGTGCGGTTGATGCAAGATCGCCTGCCATATCATGGAAACACAGAACCCGGTCGTGAGGCGTTGCGCTGTTGGGCAATGGCAATTCGGTCTTCGTCTGCTCCACATCCGACTGATGACAT
>JAPOLP010000940.1 GCA_029977045.1 Planctomycetota bacterium | reverse complement strand
CCTCGTGACCGAAGATTCGCAGTGACGGGATCTCGCGCAGCCCGACAACCAGTTGTTTCGTCAGTGCGAGTTCGTGGCTTCGCACCGCGTCGATCCCGCGTTCGTCCAGCCAGCCGAGAGCGGCGTCCAGGCCAACGATCCCTGGAGCGTTGTGATTCCCCGATTCAAACCGGTCGGGCATCGTGTCCGGCTGCGTGTCGAGTTCGCTGCGTGACCCTGTGCCGCCCTGTCGCAGCGGAGTCAGTTCGGACTCGCATCCCGGCGCGATGTAGAGCAGCCCCGTTCCCAATGGCCCCAGCAGTCCTTTGTGCCCCGCGCAGGCGACGAAGTCGGCGTTGAGCTTCCGGGCGTCAACCGGCAGATGTCCCGCCGTCTGCGCGGCATCAACGGCAAACGCGATGCCCTTCTGGCGAGCAAACTCGCCGACCGCTTCGACAGGTTGAATCGCCCCTGTGACGTTCGACGCGTGCTGCAGAATGATCAGCTTCGTCTCGGGCCGCACCGCGGCGACAACGTCTTCCGCTCGAAAGAAGCCCGCGTCGTCGATCTCGGCCAGTGAGACGCTGACGCCTCGAGTCCGCTCAAGCTGCCGCAACGGACGCAGCACCGAGTTATGCTCGGCCTCGGACGAGACAACGTGATCCCCTTCCCGCAGAAAGCCGTGCAGGATCGTGTTCAGACTGTCGGTGCAGTTGAACATGAAGACGACCTGCTCCTTCGCGGTCGCCCCGAGCAGTTCCGCCGACCGCAGCCGGCAACGATCAACAATCCGCTGCAGTTCGATGGCTGCGTCCGTCGAACCGCGACCAACAGGCCGACCGTTCTCCCGCTGGTACCGGTCGATCGCTGTGTAGACACACTCCGGCTTCGGAAAGCTGGTCGCGGCATTGTCGAGATAGATTGCTGAGTCAGTCATGCTGGAACCAGAACGCGGAGGAGATGCTCGGTCGGGTGTTTACCCCCGCCAGTTGCGGATCGCAAACCCGGCGGCAACGATTCTTTGAATGTCGTTGATCGATCCGCGATCGAAACGCCACAGCGTGCAGGCTAACCGTTCTGTCGCCCGGAAATCGCACGACGTGTCGCGACCGCCTCGAGCCCAATCCCGAGACTTCTCCACAGGACGAATCATGGCAAAACAGTGGCGTATCGGAGTCATCGGCAGCACGGGGCGAGGTAACTACGGGCACGTGCTCGATACCGCCTGGCAGGCGATCGAGGAGACAACTGTCGTCGCCGTCGCGGATGACGACGCTGCCGGCCTGGCAGCGACCGCAAAAAAGCTCAGCGTCGACGCTGCGTTCGCTGACTACCGCGAGATGATCGAGAAGGCGAAGCCGGACATCATTGCGATCGGTCCGCGCTGGATCGATCAGCACCGCGACATGGCTCTCGCAGCGATCGAACGCGGCGTTCACGTCTTCATGGAAAAGCCGTTCGTCCGAACGCTGCAGGAAGCTGACGAACTGGTCGCTGCCTGCGAGAAGTACAAAGTGAAGCTGGCCGTCGGACATCCGACGCGCTACAGCCCGATGATCGCGACGATTCGCAAACTGATCGCTGACGGGGCGATCGGCGACGTGCTCGAATTCCGTGGTCGCGGCAAGGAGGACCGTCGCGGCGGCGGCGAGGACCTCTGGGTGCTGGGCACGCATGTCCTCGACATGATCCACGCGGTCGCGGGCAAGCCCGAGTGGACCTTCGCTCGCGTGTTTGCGAACGACCATCCGGCAACGCGTGACGACATCGTTGAAGGCGCCGAAGGAATCGGGCGACTGGTCGGCGACGAGGTGCAGGTAACTTACGGCCTGCCCGGCGGCGCAACTGGCTACTTCGCCTCAAAGAGAAATGCAGCCGGTAATCCAACTCGGTACGGCCTGCAGATCTTCGGCTCGAAAGGCGTGCTGGAGATCATCGAAGGCACGCTGCCGCCGGTTCGTTATCTTGGCGACCCGGCCTGGTCACCAGGTCGCACGTCGGCAAAGTGGCAACCCGTCTCGTCAGCAGGAATCGGCATCCCCGAACCGCTGTCCGGTCCGGAATACCGAGCCCGTCACACGCTGGCGATCCGCGACCTGCTGTCGGCAGTCGAAGAAGATCGCGAACCAGTCGGCAACGCATCCGCCGCTCGCGACGTCACCGAGATGATCGTCTCCGTGTTCGCGTCTCACTTTGCCGGCGGGCCTGTGCGACTGCCGCTGCAGGAACGCGGCAACCCACTGAGCTGAGTTTCTCGGACTGAATTCCTCGGATCGAATCTCGCGATCAATTCGCCGCCGGTAAACCCCAGACGGCTGGCACTTTGAAGTCAGCCGGCGCCTCGTTTGGTGGGATGTTCGGTTCGGCGGCCTGAGCGGCGAGGCCGGCCAGTTGCTGCCTCAGACGAGCCAGAACCTCAGGCTCTTCGCTACTGAGATCACGCTGTTCGCCGATGTCGTCTTTGATGTTGAACAGCTCCCAGGTTTCCCTGCCAGAAGCCTCTGTCACGTTCGCGCTGACATGACCGTTGTAGATCAGCTTCCAGTCGCCAACGCGAATCGCTCCGTGAAACGGAGTCGTGTTGAGCAGAATGCTCGCGTGCGGCGTAGCTTTGCCATCAGCGATCGTCGGCCAGGCGTCATGGCCGTCGAGTGGCTTGCTGCCCTCAGTGGTTCCGCCAGCCAGCTTCGCCAGCGTCGGGTACAGGTCGACGATGTGCAGTGGCTCGTCGACGATTGACCCGGCTTTCAACTGGCCCGCCCAGACAGCGACGGCGGGGACTCTGACCCCGCCTTCGTACAACGAACCCTTACCGTCCCGCAGTTCGCGGTTTGAACCCAGCTTGCGAATCCCACCGTTGTCCGAGCAGAAGAAGACCAGCGTTTGCTCGGCAGGAAAGTAGTTCTTTTCGAGTGCTCCGACGATCGTGCCGACGGCAGCGTCCATGCAGGCGACCATGGCTGCGTAGGTGCGGCGATCCTTCAGTTTGAAGTGAGCGTACTT
>JAPOLP010000724.1 GCA_029977045.1 Planctomycetota bacterium | reverse complement strand
TTGTATTCTTTTGCAAGCGCCTTCAGAAACAACCGGTCCACCTCCGGAAGAGCCCCGGCGCTCTGAAATTTTTCCTTCAATTCGTACAACCGCGCCCGCCGCTCCAATGTGCAGCAGATCGCGCCGGCTGATCCCGCTGCAGAACGATTTGCGGCTGCCGAAAATGGGAAGCATGTGCTGAGTCCGAGGGTGACTGTTTCCAACGAGAGGCAATGCCGAAAGCCATCGTGGCCGATGTGCCTCTTCTACGTAACAACTTCAACGATGTCAGGATTCAGCTCGCGAATCAATGCGACAAACCGATCGGCTGGGTTGAGATAGCCCGATGTCAGACAGAAACGCTGACCGGCTCTGCCGATGAGATACCAGTCGTGGCCACTTTCCCATTCCTGGCGTTCCACGCGAACGATTTCCTGAACGGCAACCGTGAAATTGACTTCCGAGCCACCGACCGGACAGGAACAGCTCAGCTGGTCGTGATCGAGACGGCAGACAAAATCTCCGGAGGCACGCCAGTTTCTGACGACGTAGTACAGGCCCAACCCGCAGCCGGCGATAAGCGAACCGAAAAACACGGTCGACAATACTGGTGACTCAGCCCACATCTGCGGTCCGACGACATACAGGGACGCCACACCGACCAATGCCCCCGCGACGACGTTATAGAATCCTCGTCTCGCCTCAGCGGAACTGACCTCACGATGTTCGAGAATCACGGTCACAGGTTCTGCATCCAGATCGCGGTTTAGCATTTGCGAAAGCTGCACACGTCACGGTTTGCGAAGAAACAGCCACACGCGCCCGTGGGTTTGTTCGCCGTCAGTGAGCGATTCGGCGCGACGTTGTGCTTTCTCCCTTTCGCGACTGGTCTTTGCGAGCGTCGCGTACAGGTCACGCATTCGAGCTTCCCAGAGTCGTGCCTGTTGCGGCTCGGCTCGGCGACGACTGTCAACCTCTCTGAGCTGGCGAAACTGCCGACTCCATTCGACGAGCAACGTCTGCTGTCGATCGGCTGAAGTGGTGCGATCTTCCAGTTCCTTGTCGGTAAGCACTTTGGAAAACGTCCCGCCGCTGTCTCCAAGGACCAGATCGAGATATCCGTCCTGATTCCAGTCAGTAACGCAGATGCGGGCAGTCGCGCCGCGATCGTCACCTTTCGCAGGAGCAGGAATCAGCACGCCCGCTTGACTCAGTTGAGGCGCAGTTGGAGTTCCCGTGTTCCGAAACCAATGCACGCTGCCGTCCTGGTGCCCGCACAGGATGTCCACCCGTCCGTCGGAATCCCAGTCGACGACTGTCGGACAGCGATTAACCCCTCGGTCGCTAACCGGCTGGCCATCCGCTTCGAGGGATTCCCGCTCTGCCGGTTCAAACGACGCCTGCGTTCCCTGATTTCGCACCAGAAACAGCCCGTCAATGCTACCCACGATGAGGTCGAGATCCCTGTCCGCGTCCCAGTCAACGGCGAAGACCATTGCTGAGCTTCCGAGTCGCAGACGATCTCCATCGGATCGCGTCAGGAATCTGCCTGGCAGAAACGATTCCTGATTCGACCGCTCGATCAGGATCACATTGCCATACAGATTGCCGGCGATGATGTCCGTGTCTCCGTCGCCATCGAAATCGACCAGTTGAGGACAAAACGGCCCTCGCGGCGGTGAGATGCAGCCATCCTTGTCGCCGTCGAGAAACAGGCTGAAGCCGTCGAAACGATGCTCGTGACCCTTTCCCGTGTTTCGATAGATGCGCAGCCGGCTCGTATAAGCCTCGCCAACCAGCAGGTCGTCCCGCCCGTCGCCATCGAAGTCGCCAACAAACGGTGCAGCGTGTCCCTCACGTTCAACGTCAATCGGCTGGCCGGACGACATGAGCGGCACGGGGTCTTTGAGATCGCCAGCGGCGACGACCGACAACGCGGCAAGGATGACGGTCAGAGTCAGAACAGAGCGGTTCATCGGTTCGCGTCCTCCTGTGGGCTGCGGCCAGAGTCCTGACGGTTCGAGGCGGGCACCTTCAGAACGAGAGTTGTTCCAAGGGCTGTTCCCACAAGCAGCCGCTTTCCGTCCGGATGAAACGTCAGGGCACCTGGACGCGACTCCGGAAGAGCCCAGTGATGGAGGACGTCTCCGGTACCGACGTCAAAGAACCGAATCCCGGCATCGGACTGATGCAGAAAGAACGCCCACGAGAACGCCGCCGCCGCGATCTGTCGACCGTCTGGCGAGAAGGCGAGGATCTGCCCTCGGCTGCCGGGAATTCGGATTTCGTGAATCGGGGTCCCGTTCGCCGCGTCGCGAATGATGACCGTGTCGCCCATTAAGTCGCTCGTTGCCAGCCGAGTCCCGTCCGGGCTGAATGCGACATTCCGCAGTCGGTTCCCCGTGCCATGCCCCTTCAGTTGGAACGATTCCGGTTCAGGCTTCGACGTATCCCAGCGAAACAGCGTTTTCGCTTCGTCGACAAACAGCAGCGTCCCGCCGTCGGTCGAGAACTGCAGTTTCACGATTGTTGAAGGCAGCTTTGCCACTTCGGTGATCGTCCTGCCGGTCTTCGTCTCAACCAGGCTGACGGTGATCCCGTTCCCGCGAACGGCGAGGATTATTGCTGCCCTGCCCTTGAGCCACGGCGATCCGACTACTGTCGGGCGAAAACGCCAGAGCCATGATTCGGTCACCTGTCGACTGCGAGAGAAGAACATCGCCACCTGAGCGACTCCAGAGCTTCAGGTGGCCGACGATCGCCGTTCGCTGTGGGTTCAACGACCACCCGCAGGCAGCAACGAGTTTTCCGTCGAGAGAAACTCCAACTGACGTGACCCGCGCGTCTGGTTCCTCAGCCAGCTTGATCAGCGTCGTGGGTGTCTGTCTGTCGAAGCTGCGAATGGCGACGGTCCCGTCGTTACAGCCGGTGACGGCAACGAGCCCGTCAGATGAAGCTGCCACATCGACGAGGTAGTCCTCGTGAGAATCGGGAAACGCGAGAACCCGTTTTCCCGTTGAGACATCACGAATATGGACCGCGTTCCTGCCGCCAGTGAGTGCCAGACGTGTTCCGTCGGGCGAGACAGCAACACTACGCGGTGGCTGGCTGTCGATGCTCCGGTAGTCGTCAGCGACGAACAGCCGCTGCCACGTTCGAGCATCCCGGAACTCAAGACTGTCGGGCAGAACTACTGCGGCGATCCGACCGTCCTCAGAGACTCCACAGGTACACATACACAAGCCTCCCTGGCAATTCTCCAGAGCGACTTCGCGGACCGGTTTCCCCGTCATCGGATCCCAGACACGAAGCTGCGGGTTGACGCGACCGGCCGGCATTCCACCCGGCTGCTGCACTCGCTGAAAAGCACTATGGCCAGCCGAGACAAGGTGCCCGTCGAGTGTGAAGAACAGACTGACGATGTTCTCTCCGTGCGCATTCTCGATCTTGACCGGCTGGCCGCCGTCGACGAGCGACCAGATTCGAATTGTCTGATGACTGCCCGCCGCCAGGAGGTTTCCGTCTCGGGAAAAAGCCAGACCGAAGGAACCCGCGACTCGATCCCCGCATTTCAGACTCAAGATGTTTGTGCCGGCCTCGCCGTCCCAGACTCTGACAAAACCGTCACTTCCTGCGGTCGCGTAGACAAGTCCGTCGGGCGCGAACGCGACGGCAATCGCACTTCCCACGTGCCCGCTTACCGCGGAAATGAGCATTTCGGTCTCAACATCCCACAGCCTTATAATGCCCTGCTCGCATGACGCGGCAATTCGAGTCCAATCCGGCGACCATGCGATCACGTAT
>JAPOLP010001141.1 GCA_029977045.1 Planctomycetota bacterium | reverse complement strand
CGGCTGCAGAGCGGCTGGCCGAAGCCGGGTTCGACGTCATCGACATCAACTTCGGCTGCCCGGTGAAGTCGGCCGTCGGCGGATGCCGTGGCGGGTATCACCTCAGCCAGCCGGAAACAGCTCTCGAAATTGTCTCACGCGTTCGCGACGCCGTGCCGTCCGACATCCCGGTGACAGTCAAAATGCGACGCGGCATCGACGACTCCGACGAAAGCCGCGACCGATTCTTCAGAATCCTCGACGGGGCGTTCGAACGAGGCGTTGCCGGTATCACGATTCACGGTCGGACGGTCGAGCAGAAGTACGTCGGCCCGAGCAACTGGGACTTCCTCCGCGAGGTGAAGCAGCACATCGGCGAGCGAACGATTATCGGCAGCGGCGACGTCTTCACCGCTCAGGCCTGTCTCGACATGCTGCGCCACACCGGAGTTGACGGCGTCTCCGTCGCGCGCGGAGCGATCGGCAATCCGTGGATCTTCCGCCAGGCCCAGGACCTTGCCGCCGACCGTGAACCGTATGCCCCCGACCTCACCGAACAGGCCCACGTGCTGAAGATGCAGCTCGGACTTTGCCAGCAGATTTACGACGAGAAGAAGACGCTGGCGACGATCCGCAAGCACGCCATCAAGTTCAGCCGCCTGCACCCGCAGCCCGAAGCGACTCGAATCGCCTTCGCGTCGGCAAAGTCACTCGACGATTGGCTGGCAGTCCTCGCGGAGAACTACAACGCGTGATCGGCGAGGTCGAGGGACGGTAACGTTCCGTTCGGGATGCCCCTGTGGCGGCCAGCGGTCCACTCACTTGAACGTCGCCCGCCGACAGCCAGGCTATGCCACGTTGGCAGGTACTTTCTTCACCCGAGGCAACGAACATGTCTGAATCTCCCGTGCGCGTTCTTGCGATCCACGCTCATCCTGACGATGTCGAGTTCCAGTGCGCCGGCACGCTGGCTCTGCTGAAGCAACGCGGTTGTGAGATCACGATTGCCACGATGACTCCCGGCGACTGCGGCAGCGCGGAACTGGCGGCGGAAGCGATTTCGCAGATCAGACGCGACGAAGCCTTTCAGGCGGCACAGCTGCTCGGTGCCAGTTACGAGTGCCTGGAATTTCGCGACCTCAGCATCTGCTTCGACAACGAGTCCCGGCGCCGCGTGACCGCGTTCTTCCGCAAGGTGCGACCGGAGATCGTGATGACCGCACCGCCGGTCGATTACATGCCGGATCACGAACAGACCAGCCTGCTGGTCCGTGACGCCTGCTTTAACGCGCCGATTCCAAATTACGACACGCACCAGATCTCGCCGTCCGAGCCGCTCGAACGCATCCCGCATCTCTACTATGTCGACCCGATCGAAGGTACCGACTGGTTCGGGAACTCGGTGCAGCCCGAGTTTCTGGTCGACATTTCGTCGACGTTTGAGCTGAAGCAGAAGATGCTGGCCTGCCATGCCAGCCAGCGCGACTGGCTGCTGAGGCAGCACGGCATCGACGAGTACCTAAACAGCTGCGAACGCTGGAGCCGCCAGCGCGGCAGCGAGCTGGGTGTCGATTACGCCGAGGCCTTCCGTCAGCACAAAGGCCACCCGTACCCGCACGATAATCGGCTGCTGGACCTGCTGAAGCTGTAGGCAGGTTTTTCCAAAACCTGCGGATTCGAGGAGTCCATGTTCGACAGCCAAACCGCTGTCAATGGACACAAGAGGTAGTCAGTCGCGCCCAGCCTTCCGGATTCTCTGTTTCAAGGGTAAGTATTCCCGTAGCCTGCCGGCATTCCGGTTTCGGAGAGACCGGACTACGACTGCTACCGCATTTGGCTGTCGAGTACCCTGAGTTGACCGGTCACGGACGCTCCAATACAAGTCCGGAAGTGCTCGAATCTCGGGGATTTTTACGGCTTTTGGCCGCTGTTTTGGCGGTATGACGCTTTCAGGATGTGACGCTAATGGCCCGCCTGTCTCAGGCCGATCTGGCCGATCTGAACCAGACTTTTGAAGAACGCACGCCGCAGG
>JAPOLP010001077.1 GCA_029977045.1 Planctomycetota bacterium | reverse complement strand
TGACCGCTCTTGATCTCGCGACCGGCAGGGAAATCTGGTCGGTGGCGACGGGCCGCGAGTATCACGAAGGTCAGGGCAACGGGCCACGAGGAACTCCGACGATTGTCGACGGTCACGCGTACGCGCTTGGTGGAAACGGCGATCTGGCGTGTCTTGAAGTCGACGACGGCAATATCGTCTGGAAGAAGAACATCCTGCAGGAGTTTGGCGGGCGAAACATTACGTGGGGGATCAGCGAGTCGGTGCTGATTGATGGCGACCGTTTGATCTGCACGCCGGGCGGCAGCAATGGAACGATGGTCGCCCTCGACCGCGACTCGGGCAGCACCGTCTGGGTCGCTCAGGTTCCGGGGAATCCGCAGGCGGCGTACTCGTCAGCGATCGCGGTCGACGTTGGCGGAGTCAGGCAGTACGTCAACTTCACTTCTGCTGGAGTTGTCGGGGTCCGTGCGAGCGACGGTCGCCCAATGTGGGGGCAGCAGGAGTCTGCGAATGGAACGGCGAACTGCTCAACGCCGGTATTCTTCAACAATCACGTCTTCTCGGCATCGGGTTACGGCACCGGCGGAGCACTATTTCAGCTTCAAAGCCGCAACGGCGTGACATCGTCGAACGTTGTCTTCAAGACTGGCGAGATGAAAAACCATCACGGCGGCATGGTTGTGCTGGACGGTTTTCTGTACGGCTGCGACGAGCAGATTCTGACGTGCATCAATCTGCGAAACGGCCAGATCGCCTGGAAGAGCCGCTCAGTCGGCAAGGGCTCGGTGACGTACGCTGATGGCAACCTCTACGTTCGCAGTGAAGGCGGCCCGGTGGCGCTCGTTGAAGCCAATCCGCGTGAGTACGTCGAGAAAAGTCGCTTCGATCAGCCACGTCGCAGTGGTCGCCCGGCATGGTCTCACCCGGTGGTCGCTGATGGAAAACTCTTCCTGCGCGACATGGACACGCTGCTGGCATTCGATGTGAAGGCACCGTAGCCCAAAGTCGCTGATCGCTCCGCGATCGAAGCGTTGAATCCTGCGCGGCATTGTCTGTTCCGTCAGACGACCGTCCGAATCACCGTCGGTAATCGGTGGACAACCCGGAAGCCGGCGACCTTTTGGGGCTGCGTTTCGATCGCGGAGCGATCAACGACTTTCTGCCGACACACCTACAGGCGATCGAGCAACTCTGCGGCTTTCTTCTCGAAGATGGCCTGCCATTCGGGAGCGAGCATGCAATCGCTGTCTTCCTGGGCGCCGCCTCGGTTTTCCAACTGCTCTGCTGTCGGGCAGTAGTAGATGTAGCCGTTCGTGTAGCCGGCGACGAACGCCGGTTTGTGCGGCGACTTCGCTTTGATGTTCAGGCCGATCTGGACGACGAGTTCGCCGGGGAACGTGACCAGAACGAAGTCGCCGATCCGCAGCCCACCGACTTCGACGTCGATCGTGCGGCTGCCGGACGCCACAGTTTTGGCCTGGTGCATTTGCAGCAGTCGCAGATTCGTGTTCAGCCGCGTGAGCTGCTCCATGATCTGGATATTGTGCACATAGCGTTCGAGGTCTCGCCGGTTCGCAGCGTCTGTCTTGTCGAGGTCGTCGCGGCCCCGACGGCGTTCGTTGAGATAGCGATGCGAGTACGCGGAGGGGAACTCGGGAGCAAGCTGGTATTTGACGGTCAGCTCCTGGAAGGTTTTCAGGTTGAGACTCGTCCCGCCCAGCGAGCGGGCGAGTCGCAGTTGTTCGGCTTCGGCTTCAGCGATCTTGTCGGCGAGGTCCGCTCGCGGCAGGGTGAGCTTCTCGTTGATGACAGTCAGCCGGTCGTCGTCGCGTGTCGCGATCCCGCGGACAGCCTTCAGAGTGCTCAGCCCCAGCATGTTTCCAAGCGGTTCGGCATGGCGGGGATGGCCGACGTTCTTGTAGCCGACCGGATTGATGTCTCCACCGCAGCCCTGCACGAACAGGGCGATCGTGTCTTCGTCGAGATTGTCCTCAATGACCTGCGATGCGAAGCCTGAGACGTCGGCTGTGTTGGCGTTGCCGGGCACACTTTGAATGGGATGGCCCGAGTACGTGTAGACGACGGCGAGCGTTGAACCATCAATTCGGTCGAGGCGCAGGACACCGATCTCGGGATCGATTGGGCCGATCTCGGCGACGTCCTCGTCGGCGGGCATCGAGTACGCGTGCCGGACGTCGATCGTGCGGCCATCCTTCAGCTTCAGCCGGCGGTTCTCCATGACGCGATCTTCGTAACCGGTTCCCGTTCCGATTCGCACCGGGACGAGGTTCTTTGCAGCCTGGCGGACAGCCTCGACGGTTTTGACATCGACGTCTTTGCTGACGATGCCGTGACAGTGGCTGGCATTGGCGAAGACGTTCTGCGGAGCGATCTGCAGTTCCTGCTC
>JAPOLP010000519.1 GCA_029977045.1 Planctomycetota bacterium | reverse complement strand
CGTGCCATGTTTGCTGGAGATCGTCGAGCAGTCGCGTGCTGCGGCCATCGATCCGGCTGCTGTTTATGTCTCGTCAGCAGGGTCGACCGGTTCGGGCCTTGCGCTTGGAGCTACCGCCGTTGGGATGCAGGCTCCTGTGCGGAACATCGCGCCGCTCGTCTGGCCCTGGGACACAGCCGCCGATATGGCCAGCATCGCCAACGATGCCGCCGAGCGACTGCGTCTGCCGCACCGTCTCGAAGCGTCGGACATCGCGATCACGGAAGAGTACATCGGCCCGGACTATGGGATCCCCAGCGAAACCGGCCTGGAAGCGTTGCGTCTGGTCGCCCGCACTGAGTCGATCCTGCTCGACCCGATTTACTCAGCAAAAGCCTTCGCCGCGCTGATCGACCATGTGCGTGCGGGCCAGTTCTCTCGCGACGAGCACGTCGTCTTCGTGCATACGGGTGGCCTGCCGGCGCTCTTCGCGATGAACCGCGACCTTGCTGACGGGATTCCTGGACAGCCGGCGCCCTTCTGAGCGACACCCTCGCTGCATCCAGTTCTCCGTCGCTCGCACCGTGCTCCTGCCTCGCCGGCCATGCTTTGTGATGTCGCACGCGCGCACCAGTCCGGACGACCTGCGCACTCCGCAGACGAAGGACGACCCGTAACGTGCGTTCCAGGCACACTTTCGGCCTGAATCGCCGAGAGGTGCAGGCTGCATAACCGGAACAGCCTGCACCTGCGGAACTCGCCACAGAAGTTAAAAAAAGAGCGTGTGCACCTTCCGATACAGCAGGCAACTTCACTCCATTCGTTCGGAGTGATCCAGAACGCGTTTCTGTGGCAACGGTGCCGCTCACACCATACGGGAGAACATGATGTTGACCTTCTCGAAACTTCGACTCGCGGCTGCAGTGCTGGCTCTGACCGGCGCTACCGCACAGGCTGACGACCTGCTGGAGCAACTGTCAGCTACCCCACCTCAACTCGTCGAAACGGTCGGCGAAACCGCCACCCTCGCTGACGAAGCCGTCCAGAACGTCTCGCACTCGCTGCTCGACGGCAGCGAAGGGGCCACCTGCGGCGACAATTGTGGTTGCGGCTGTGGAACAGTTGATTCCGGCTGCCTGCTGTCTCAGGTCTTTGGTACGGTCGCTGGCGTGATTCCAGGCACAGACCTGAAGAGTGATCGCTGTTTCGACGGATTCGTCGAGCCCGTCACGAATACCGTCTTCGCTGAAGACCCACGGTCACGTACGCGACTGCGGTTTGTCTTCATCAATCAGACGATTCCGGAATCCGCTCCGGCCTTGCAGGGTGGCGACTTCCAGGTTTACGGTCTGGAAGCAACGTTCGCGATCAACGAACGGTTGGCTGTCATCGCTCAGAAGGACGGCTGGGTCAGCCTGCAGACTGACGGAATCGGCAACTCAGACGGCTGGGCCAACCTGGCAACCGGTCTGAAGTACGTCCTGATTCGTGACGTCGAAAACCAGTTCATCGTCAGCACCGGCTTCCAGGCCGAGTGGAACAACGGAAGCGGCGACGTCTTCCAGCGTCAGGGCGGCACGATCTGGACTCCGTTCCTGACCGCCGGTAAGGAAATTGGCTGCGGTACGCACGTGATTGCGACGACCGGATTCCATCTGGCCGAAAAGAACTACAACTCGGATTCGTGGTACTACAGCCTGCACCTCGATCACGCTCTGACGGACAACCTCTACGGCCTGATCGAAATGAACGGCATTCACTACATCAGCGATGGTGACGGCCTCGGAGTTCCATTCGAAGGTGGCGACCTGATCAACTTCGGTGCTCCGAACGCGAACGATTACTACCTGCTGACGATGGCCTTCGGGGGCACGTACAAAATCAATGACAACTGGCAGACGGCAGCGGCCTACGAAATCCCGCTGGCCAGCCAGGGCTCGATCTTCGACGAACGACTGACCTTCACGCTGTCGTTCATCTACTAAGCTCTGGGGCGAACAGAGCGGAACGCTTCTCAGCGGCGGAGCCTTTCTCGGATCGGCTCCGCCGCTGCTGTTTGCGCTGCGGACTCTTTCTGCTTAACCTGTCACTGGAAGGCGATAGACGTTCCGAAGACAGCACAGGCGGCAGCGATGAAGCGACTGATTCCCGTGGCAGTAGTTGCCCTCGTTCTGACAGCGATGCTCGTCGCCGGGCAGCGAACGCAGGAACCGTTTGTCGTCTCGGGAACTATCGAGGCAGATGACGTCCGACTGGGTTCCCGCGTGGGTGGCCGGGTCGCCAAGGTGCTCGTCGCCGAAGGGCAGGACGTTTCTTCCGGCGATCCGCTGGTCGAACTGGAACCATTTGATCTCAGGGAACGAGAAGCTCAGGTGCGCCAGACGCTGGCGGCCGCCGAGGCTCGGCTGAGCAAGCTGACGGCTGGTTTTCGGCCCGAGGAAATCGAACAAGCTCGCGCGTTACGCGATGAGGCATCGGCAGCACTCGACGAACTGCGGAACGGACCGCGTCCACAGGAAATCGCAGCGGCGGACGCTCAGGTTCAGCTGGCTGCGGCGGAACTGAAGAATGCGAAACTCGCGCACGATCGCGTCGAGTCGCTGTTCGCGAAGGGTGCCGCCGATCAGTCGGCTCTCGATGATTCCGAGACGCAGCACGTCGTCGCTCAGGCGACACTGGAAGACCGCCGTGAGCGGCTCGCTCTGCTTCAGGCCGGAACTCGGCCAGAAGAGATTGCCCGCGGAGAGGCCCGACTGCGGCAGGCCGAAGCCGAACTCCAACTGCGTCAGAACGGCTACCGTTCGGAGGAAGTCGCGGAAGCTCAGGCACTGCGGGATCAGGCGAAGGCGGAACTGCAGGTCATCGAACGGCAGCTCGACGAGCTGATCGTGCGGGCTCCGTTTGACGGTGTGGTCGAAGCCATCGACCTGCGTCCGGGTGACATTGTTCCGCCCAACGCCCCAGTCATCTCACTGCTCGAAACCGATCAGCTTCGAGTCCGCGCCTACGTCACCGAGAATCGACTCGGAATCACGACCGGTCTGCACGTTGCCGTCACGGTCGACAGCTTTCCCGGCGAACGATTCGACGGCGAGGTAACGTTCATCGCACGACAGGCCGAGTTCACTCCGGGCAATGTTCAGACCCCGGAGGAACGTTCCAAGCAGGTCTTTCGCATCCGTGTCGCCCTCAAGTCCGGCCTCGACCGCCTGCGTCCCGGCATGGCCGCCGATGTGCATCTCGACGCCGAATAGACGCTGCATCATTACACTCTCGACGAATTACTCCCGACCGAAAAACGCTGCTGAATGATGCTGCCGACTTCTTACTTCAGGAACCACTGATGAGCGATCTCCCGAACTGCCCGGAATGCAACTCGGAATACACCTATGAAAGCGGGCCACTGCTGGCCTGTCCGGAGTGCGGGCACGAATGGAATCAAGAAGACGCTGGTTCTGGCGAGTCGGATGACCTGGTTGTCAGGGACGCGAACGGCACGCTGCTGCAGAATGGTGACACCGTGATCGTCATCAAGGATCTCAAGCTGAAAGGCTCGTCCGGAGTCGTGAAGGGCGGGACGAAGGTCAAGAAGATCCGGCTGGTCGACGGCGACCACAATATCGATTGCAAGATCGACGGCATCGGAGCGAGGGGTCTGAAGTCCGAGTTCGTCAAGAAGGTCTGAGCCCGATTAAACCAGTCTCGCTGGAGAGTTCGCCCGTGACCGAGTCCGCATCGGCAATTTGCGTTGAAGGACTGACGCGGCGGTTCGGGAATCTGACCGCCGTCGACAACGTCAGCTTCGACGTGCCTGCCGGAAGCATCTTCGGACTGCTGGGGCCAAACGGCAGCGGCAAGTCAACGATCATCCGAATGCTTTGCGGCGTCCTGGCCCCGACGGCAGGTTCCGCGACGGTGCTCGGTATCGATGCGGAACGCGAGGCCGAGGCCGTCAAACGACGCATCGGCTACATGTCGCAGAAGTTCAGCCTGTATTCCGACCTAAGCGTTCGCGAGAACCTCGAATTCTACGGGCGAATTTACGGCCTCGGTCCGGAGCGTCTCGCAGAAAGGTTCAAGGCGGTCATCGAGCTGACACACCTCGGCGACCGTCTCGACCAGCTTGCCGGAACACTCTCCGGTGGCTGGAAGCAGCGGCTGGCTTTGGCGGCGGCATTGATTCACGAACCCGATGTCGTGTTCCTCGACGAGCCAACCGCCGGCATCGATCCCGTTGCGCGGCGGCAGTTGTGGGACCTGTTGTTCGAGCTGGCCAGCCAGGGCGTCACGCTGTTCGTCACGACACATTATATGGACGAGGCCGAACGCTGCTCGCGCGTTGGCTACATCGACCGATCGAAGCTGATCGTCTGCGGTGATCCAGACGATCTGAAGCAACTGCCGCAGGTCACTCCTGCCGGCACGGTCCGCTGGGAACTCGATGTCCCATCACCGACTGAGTCACTGCAAAGGCTGCGAAGAACCGACGGCATCCGCGATGCCACGCTGTTCGGTCAGATGATTCACGTTCTCGCAGACGAGTCAGTTACTGCTGAGAAGCTCATCGAACTGTCCGACGCATCTGCTTCAGAAGCGAGCGTTCGCCCGATCGCTCCGTCACTGGAAGACGTTTTCGTAACACTAAGCGGCCAGCAAGACGGGCAGTCGACTCAGCCAATCAGTCAGCCAGCGTCGTCTGCCGTGAAAACCGATGGCACCTCTCACGACGAAGGCAACGCGAAACTCGCCGGGCAATCGGCCAGGAAATCAAAAACTCCAGCGGTACCGGTTCGATTGCTGGCCGGGTTCTTCGCCGTGTTGCTCAAAGAGCTGTCGCATATCCGGCGAGAACGGAGCACTCTGTTCTTCGCGATTGCTGTCCCCGTGCTGCAGACGTTTATCTTCGGAATCGCGATCGACACCGAGATCGAAGATATCCCGACCGTTCTG
>JAPOLP010000285.1 GCA_029977045.1 Planctomycetota bacterium | reverse complement strand
CGGCGGCGAGCCGGAGATCGGGCAGTCGGGAATCATCGTTGCGGACGGCAAGCTGATCATCTTCAACGAACTCGGCGAACTGATCCTCGCGCGACCGAATCCGGAACGCTACGAGGAACTCGCCCGGGCGACGGTACTCGGCGGCGAGCTGGTCTGGACGCCGCCGATCCTGCATCGCGGACGCGTCTACCTGCGGAATCAGTCGCGAGCCGTCTGCGTCTACGTCGGCAATCCCGAGCTGCTGCAGACCGGATCGCAGCCAGTTCTGTCGATCAAAGACGTGCCGCAGTCTCAATACCGCGATCTGGCCAGCACGATCCTCGCCATCGAACCCGAGTACGCGTTCGACATCCCGTCCGATGAGTGGCTGCGCCGGTGGTATCTGGCGTCCGTGGGCATTCTGCTGGCGTCGGCAATCGTCGCGGCAGTGGCGAAGCGGCAGGCAGCATTGCACCGTCGAGATGCCGTTGGCCGGCTCACGTTTCGGATAACCGCGTTCACTCTGGGCATGGCGGGCACAACGGCGCTCAGTGCCTGGACGCAGGAGTTCTTCTTTACCTGGCAGGTGTGCCTGTTCGTGGCGTTTGATGCTGTCGCTGGTTCGCTCAGCTGGACGCGACGGTCTCGTGCCGCGAAACGCCGAAGTGCAGAGTTGCTGTCGGCGGGCCTGTGGGTTGCCGTGTCGATTGGCTACTTCCTGCTGTGCCGCCGTCTGAGCCTGGTGTTCGAGTGGGTCTTCCTCGTTGGCTTTCCCGCAGCGTTGCCGTTCTGCCGCGTGGCCGCCGGGTGCCGGAACCGGACCGGTCGCCTGTCGCCAATTGTCGAGTTGCTGGCTGTCGTCGCCGCGTTCTCGGCCTTCTACGCGACCGGCGTCTTTGTTCTCAGCGGACGATACTGAGTGTCTCGTTGTTGGCGCATAGAAAAAGGCTGCTTCCTCGCCCCCATGACAGGGAAAGCAGCCTGGATCCTGTTCGCCGACTCAACTCGATCGGCTTGCGAATGTCTGATCAGCCGGGAACTACTCGACCTTGATCGTGTAGCTCAGCAGGCCGATGGCTTCGCCCTTCTTCGCGTCTTTGTAGTGCGGGTGGCACATCATGCACTTGTCCATGACGACTGGGATCGGTGTCGCGGCACGCAGGTAACGCTTGCCGTCCTTCTCGACGACTTCGTCATACCAGCCCTTGCCTGCCTTCATCTCTTTGACGGCTGCCTTTTCAAAGTCGTCCTTCGCGACGTTGGTTTCCTCGTAAGGTTCGCCCGTGGCATCCAGCAGTCGGACATCGTGCCAGCCCTTTTCCTTCATCGCAGCGAACAGTGCCTTCGCAGCCGAGCCAGCCGACAGGTCGTCGGTGTCGTTGACGTAGTGCGTCGTGATCGCGACGACGGCCGTCTTGTAGAGGTCGTCGAGCATTCGCACGGTCTTGCGCGTGCGTTCGACGGCGGCATCCGTCTTCTTCTCGCCAGCCTTCTTTTCTTTGTCGGCGGCAGTTGCGGGTGAGAAGGCAGCCCAGACGACAGCGACACCAGTCAGCAGAGCGATCGTCAGAGCCAGGGGGCGATTCACCTTTTTCATAGCGTTTCCTTTCAAGGAAATCAGGAGGAAGGAGTGATTCCGGCCAACTGCCGTTTCGTGGGCACCACATCAGCCAGAGTCACGGAGTTGAGGTACTCGATCTGAACCCGCTCGGCCTGAGCGAGCACGTTTTTCAGTTTGCAGAACTTCTCGACGATGCAGACTTCGTCCATGCCAACGCAGTCGAGCAGGTGCATGGGGCCTTCAAACGCAACGACAACTTCGCCAATCACGATCTGGTCGGCAGGACGGCTCAGTTCAATCCCGCCGCCGATGCCGCGCACGCTGCGAATGAAACCCAGCCGCGAGAGCTGGTTGACGACTTTCGCCACATGTGCCCGCGAGATGCCGAACAGCTCCGCGACCGCATCAATCGTGCAGCGTTCCCCGCGAGTGGCGAGAAACATCAGCGTTCGCAGGGCGTAATCAGTCTGCAGAGCAAGTCGCACGGATCAGAAACCACAAAAGAGGCATATGAAATACATGTTTCGCGACGTCAGTAGACGTCGCCAGGCTGAAAATGTCAAGACGCACCACTGCCGCGTGAGGCTGGCGTCGCTTTCTGAGTCCGACCGGCGGTGCAATCAGCAGGACCGCCACGGCCAGTGAGCGCAAAACCGCAGCCGCACCAGAACGATGCGGCTGTGGTTGAAGGTCAGCATTATGCCGCCGCTGCGTCGCCCCACCTCTGATTCAACGGCTTTTCAGTGCAACACGATTGGAAAGCACGCCCGGGAGGATTCGAACCTCCGACCGTCGGATTAGAAATCCGATGCTCTATCCTGCTGAGCTACGGGCGCTCGTGATCGCAAACTGATGCTCGAAGAGTCCAGGGCGGAATGCTGAAGAGACGAAGCTTCTCGATGGATGGGCCGATGAGACAGCTGGTTCGCGGATGAGGCTTTGCGGCGGAGACTAACGCATGGTTTCGAGGATCGCAAAACCGGGCGAAGCGGTGGTCATGAACCTCGGCTCAACTGGTCTCGGGGCGGGGAGGGTGGGACGTTCCGGGCTGCTTGACTTCTGAATGGGGACTGCTATTTTGCCGCGTTACTGAGAACTCTGAAGAAGTGTGCCGTTTTCGGTCCAGTGATTCAGAGCCCACGATCACGCGGCGTCGGACTTCGTGGCAGGTGGCTGTCGCGAAAGAGACGCAGGTTTCAGGTGCCTTGGCCGGCAGGTTCGGTCAGTGTCCTTGGAAGGTTGCCTTCATGTGAGCAGTTGACGGCACACATCCTCCTCACTCGTGAGGACTGAAGGAGCGGCAGTCCTGTATTGCCGTGTGAGTCGGCAGTTCCCGGAGCGGGTGTCGGCGTGAAAGTGGGATCAGTCCCACTTTTTTTATTGCCTGTACGGAAGCGAAATTCGAGAGCTGCAGAGTGCTGTAGCTCTCTCAGGATATACGGAATCTCAGAGTCATCTTCTGCAGGAGCAAGGGCTGTTCTGGCTGAGTTTCAGCCGGTTTCAGCACGCGTCTGGAAGGACGGTAATGAACGGTTCTGAAGTACTGCGAGTCGTTGACGCGATTCATCGCGACAAGAATATCGACAAGGAAATCGTGTTCGAGGGCATCGAACAGGCGATCCTGTCGGCCGCGCGCAAACACTACGGCGAAGATTACGAGCTGGAAGTTTCGGTCGATCGCACTCACGGCGAACCGACAATTACCTGCAACGGTGCTGAGTTGCCGCCCGATGACCTCGGCGACATCCTGGGTCGCGTGTCGGCTCAGACCGCCAAGCAGGTCATGATTCAGAAGATTCGGGAAGCTGAACGCGATTCGCTGTACGACGAGTTTGACGGATTGAAGGGCGAACTGGTCAGCGGTCCGATCGTTCGATTCGAAGGTGGGGCCGCGATCGTCAGTCTCGGCAAGGTTGAGGCCGTTCTGCCTCGCAGCGAGCAGATTTCCGGCGAGCAGCACCGCACCAACGAACGCGTTCGTGCCGTTGTGCTGGAAGTTCGCAAGGCTGGCAGTCGCGTCAAAGTCATCCTGTCCCGCAGTCATCCGGAACTGGTGCTGCGGCTGTTTGAAACCGAAATTCCCGAAGTCGCCGAACGCGTCATCGAGATTCGATCGCTTGCTCGCGAAGCCGGTTACCGCTCGAAAGTCGCTGTTTCGTGCATTGATACAAAGATTGATCCGGTCGGCGCCTGTGTTGGCGTTCGCGGGTCACGAATCCGGAATATTGTCGACGAACTTGCTGGCGAGCGAATCGACATCGTTCGCTGGAACGATTCGCTGCAGGTGCTTGTGCAGAACGCGATGCAGCCGGCTGAGGTCGAGGATGTCATCCTCTGCCCGATGCTCGGTCGAGTCATCGTGCTGGTACGGGATGATCAGCTGTCGCTGGCGATTGGCAAACGCGGTCAGAACGTGCGTCTGGCGTCGAAGCTGGTCGGCTGGGATATCGAAGTCATGACGCAGGCCGAGTTGGACGAACAGCTCGAAAAGGCAGTCATGGCGTGTTCGGAAGATCAGGGGATCGAAGAAGAACTGGCTGAAGCACTGGTCTCTCAGGGCTTTTTCAGCTTCTACGACCTGTCGGTGATCGAGCCGGACCAGCTGGCGGAGCTGGGTGGCCTGACTCAGGAGCAGTGCGACGCGATCGTCGACTTCGCGGACCGAGAGGCCGAACGTCTGGAAGGTCTGGAAGCAGAACGGAAGGCTGAGGAAGCTCGTTTGCGGGCGATCGAACGTGAGCAGCAGGAGATCGTCGAGTCGAACGCTGCAGCAATCGGCGGCGATGGGCTTGCTGCTGTTGCCGCGGCGAATGAAGGGGCTGCCGAAGCGTCAGCGGAAGAAGCTGGCGGCGACGGAGAGTCTGAAGATTCCGCAGTTGACGGTGCCGATGAAGCGGTCGCGGATGGTGGCGAAGAGGCCAGCGAAGCTTCGGAAGATGATGCGGGTGAAGAACAGCCCGCTGCTGCCAGTGAGGACTCAGGTGACGAGGCTGCTGAATCCGAGTCGTAACGTCTGTCAGCAGGATTTTCTTAACACACAGATGGTTGGATTCACTCGTGTCCGCAGCGTTTGGTCGCTCGGAAGATCAGGTGAAAACGGCCAGGGACATCAGCGGGCCACACTCCCGGGCAACCAGAGAGTGATTGGGGATCGATGGCGGAAAAAGTGAGAATCTTTTCGCTCGCGAAAGAGCTGGGGATGGACAGCAAGGTGCTCATCGAGCACTGCCGCGCTGCCGGTCTGAGCGTGAAAACGTCAGCATTGGCGTCAATCACTCCAGATGAAAAGCAGCTGGTTCTCGACCACATTGCCAACGCTGGCGATAGTGGTCCCCAGGAGCCCGAAGCTGACCTTGCTCCGACGCGTGAGCATGTACCGGGACTTTCCTCGCGTATGCGGGAAATGCGGACGATGGCGGCCAAAGAGCGTCCCCGTCCGGTGGAATCGGAGTCCGATTCCGCAGTTGAAGAGGAAGCAGCGGAAGCGGAAGCTGCCACCGCCGAATCTCCTGCTGCTCCTGAGTCTGTACCATCGTCTGACGCTGTCGAAGAGGTTGTGGCGGCTGCTGACGAAGCTGCTGAGTCCAGCACCGAAGATGAGATCAACGCAGTCACTCGCGACGATTATCAGCCTCAGCACGGCGGCGGTGCACCGCGGGAAATGCGTCCTGTTGGGACACCGACGCACTCCGATCTTCCAGTCCGAAGTGAGAGGCCTGACAGGTCGCGGTCGCGACCATCGATGCCCGGTCTTGCCGCGATTCCGGCGTTTAAGCCGCAGGAGTCACGTAAGAAGGCCGACAACGAACCGAAGGCTCAGAAGCCTGAAATTCGCCTGGCACCAGATGAGTACGACGCCGCGAGCCCGCTGGCTCAGCGTCTGAAACAGGCGCAGGCTGCTGAAGACAAGAGCCGTCGCAGCAAGGGTGTGGCCAAGTCCAAAGACGGCGCATTTGTTGACGACGAAGAAAAGAGTCGTCGCAGCACCGGTATGGGGTCGATGGATTCGACCCGAAGTGCTCGTCGCCAGAAGCGTCAGCGCATGGGCGGACGCGACGATGACGATGGGCGGTCGCGCCGCTCGATGGGGGTGCGGCGGAAGAAACGCAGCGGGCCGTTGGAGCTGAAAAGTTCTGCGATTGTCGAGTTTCCACTGACGGTCCGCAGTCTGTCAGAAGCGATTGGCCGGCCGGCGAAGCAGATCATCGGAATCCTGTTTAAGCGTGGCGAAATGGTCACAATTAACCAGGTCCTCGAAGAAGAAGATGCTTGGGAGATCGCCGCTGAGCTAGGTGTTGAACTGGAAATCAAACGCGCACAGACTGGCGAAGAATTCCTCGATGAGATCATCGATCGAGAGGAGCCCGAGGAACTGCTGCAGACACGTCCGCCGGTGGTCACCATCCTGGGGCACGTCGACCACGGTAAAACCTCGCTGCTTGACAAGATTCGCGAAACGAACGTCGTTGCCGGTGAGGCAGGCGGCATCACCCAGCACATCCGTTCGTACCAGGTCGAACACAACGGACAATACATCACGTTCGTCGATACGCCAGGTCACGCCGCATTCGGTGAGATGCGGGCTCGTGGTGCGAACGTCACGGACATCATCGTGCTCGTGGTCGCTGGGAATGACAGCGTCATGCCGCAGACGGTTGAGTGCATCAGCCACGCGAAGGCCTCAGGCGCTCCCGTCATCGTCGCTTTGAATAAGTGTGACCTTCCGGACATCAACGAGCAGAAGGTTCTCACCGATCTGTCGGTCAACGGCATCCAGCCTCAGGAGTGGGGTGGAGATGTTGAAGTGATCCGAACGTCGGCAATGAGCGGCCAGGGGATCGACGATCTGCTGGAGACAATCCTGCTGACGGCGGAAATTGGCGAACTTAAGGCCAATCCAGAATGTGACGGCGTCGGTATCTGCCTCGAAGCGTTTCAGGATGAAGGTGTCGGGCCAATCGCCTGGGTCATCGTCCAGAAGGGAACTCTCCGAGTTGGCGACCTGATGCTCGTTGGCCAGGCGTGTGGCCGCGTCCGGAATATCTACAACGACCGCGGAGAGTCCATTTCGGAAGCACCTCCGTCCCTGCCCGTCAAAGTGACCGGACTCGACGTTGTCCCGGGAGCTGGCGACCACTTTTTCGTTCTTGACGATATCGAAAAGGCTCGCGAGATCGCGGCGGAACGCAAATTCGCTGGCCGGACCGAACTGCTTGCCGGTCGAAATCGTCCTCGAACGCTCGACGACATTCTTAACGCGGCACGCGACGGTGCCGTGCAGGATCTCAATGTCATCCTGAAAGCCGACACGCCAGGCTCAATCGAATCCCTCAAGAGTGAAATCGGCAAGCTGGATCATCCGGAAGTCCGCGTGCAGGTGCTGCATGAGGCCGTTGGCGGCGTCAACGAAAGCGATGTTTATCTGGCGAGTGCGTCGGACGCGGT
>JAPOLP010000082.1 GCA_029977045.1 Planctomycetota bacterium | reverse complement strand
CGTAAGTAGAGTTCCGGTGACAAGGAGTCGCTAACCGACGCTGTTCACTGCTGCGATAGGATTCGGAGTGATGGATTCTGATTCTTCAGCTGCCCGTTCGGCACCACGCAAACGCAGGTTGTTTGGGAAGATGCTCGGTTGCCGGGTGCTGGTGGCGCTTCTTTCCTCATATTTCAGCGTGGGCGCGGCGGCAGCGATTTTCCAGCACCGTCTGGTCTACAAGCCAATCCAGAAGGAACCGATCGAACCCGAAGACTCGCGGCTGGAACACATGGCCGTTTCAACAATTCAGGTTCCGACTCACGATGGTCTGATGCTGAATGGCTGGCGAGCTACGCCGATTGACCGGTCACCCAGATGCGCCGTGCTGTTTTTCCATGGAAACTTTGGTAACCGGACATGGTGCTGGCGGACGCTGAAGATGTTCGAAGAGCTGAATGTCGAAGTCTGGTTAATTGACTATCGAGGCTACGGAGACAACTCGGGGACGCCGAACGAAGAAGACTTCCAGGAGGATGCCCGATCAACCTGGTCGTTGTTAACAGAAACGCACGGCATTCCCTCGGACGAGATCGTTATCTGCGGGTACTCGCTTGGCGGAGCTGTCGCAGTCGGTCTTGCCTCTGAACTCTGCGAGACCGGCATAGAGCCGCGCGGACTGATTACGGTCGCGACGTTTCCTTCACTGGCTGATGCCGCTGCCGAGCGATTTCCTTTGTTGCCGGTACGGTTGATGTTGAACGAACAATGGCCTTCCGCGCGTCAGATGAAACTGGTGACCTGTCCGATCCTGCATGTTCACGGCACGCACGATCGAATCGTCCCAATGGGCCTTGGCCGTAAGCTGTTCGCCGCTGCTCCAGCGCACTCTACAAACGACATTCCGAAACAGTTCCTCGAACTCCCGAAGTGCGATCACCTGAGCGTTTTTCGCGACGGACGTCAGGCCTGTGGTTTGAAGATCGACGAATTCCTTGACCAGATTCCTGACCTTCAAGACGGCGATTCTGGTCGAGACGTAATCATGACGAGTGCCCTGTCACGTTAAACGCGTTGTTTTCGCACGATCACGGAATTCGATATGCCGGAACTCCCTGAAGTTTAGACGATGGTTCGAGGGATTCGGCCGCATGTTGAGGGGCGGAAGATTCGGCGGTTGCTGCGGTGTCCGTGTGAGCGGAAGCCGATTCTGCTGGAGCCGGACTTCGAGCAGATGGTGGCTCGGGCGGAGGGCCGGAAAATCGTTCGCGTCTGGAGGCGGGCGAAGCGCGTCGTGTTGTCGCTCGATTCCGACGATGCGTTTGTTATCGAACCTCGAATGACCGGCCTGATGCTGCTTGAAGATCCGCCATCGGTCGGGCATTTGCGATTGGAATGGCAGTTTGCCGGTCGGAGCAGTTATCGATCGGTCTGGTTCTGGGACCGCCGGGGGCTGGGCACAGTTCGGCTACTCGATCCGCGGCAGCAGGACGAAGTTCTTGGTCCGGGAAACCTGGGACCCGACGCGCTCGAAACGACCGTCTCCGATTGGGACGCCATTTGCCACAAGAGCCCGACGCCGATCAAGGTGCTGATGCTGAATCAGAAGAAGGTCGCCGGGATCGGCAATCTGTATGCCAGCGAGATTCTGCATCTGTCCCGGATTCACCCGGAAACTCCGGCCCGCAACATTTCACGTCAGAAGCTGCAGCGGCTGGCCGAGAACACGGTTGCTGTTCTGGAGCTGGCGATTCGCTACGAAGGGGCGGCACTCAGTGACGGCACGTACCGGAACGCTTTGAACAAGGCGGGCGGTTATCAGAATGCTCATCGTGTCTACGATCGCGAGGGTGAGCAGTGCCCGACATGCAGGCGTTCATTGATCGTTCGCATCGTGCAGAGCCAGCGTTCGACCTTCTTCTGTCGGTCGTGCCAGCCGAAGCCGCGTGCTTCGAGACGCTGAATACGCGGCGTGATGGAAAACCGGAACGTATCCGTGTTCAATCCGTTCCTGATTTCTCTGCCCCAGGACGCACTTCGTCGTCAAAAGAAAGCTTCAGGTTCGTGCGTAAGCTGACTGTGACACCAGGCCGCCGGTATCTCGTGCGGTTTTCTCCGAAACGAATGCCTCACGTCTTTACTGACGTGCTGGTCATTGGAGGCGGCATTGCCGGCATTCGAGCAGCTTTGGAGATTGATCCGGCGCTGCAGACGATTGTCGTGTCGAAAGACGAGCTGGATGTTTCCAACAGCGCCTGGGCTCAAGGCGGCATCGCGGGAGTTCTCGATCCGCTCGACGATATCGCCAGCCACGCGGCGGACACGATTGCTGCTGGCAAGGGATTGTGCGACCGCGAGATCGTCGACATGGTCGTCCAGGAAGCTCCCGAGCGGATCCGCGAGCTGGTCCAGATGGGTGCGAACTTTGACAAGGTCGATGGTCAGATCGCGCTGACGCAGGAAGGCGGTCACAGCCATCGTCGAGTCGCACACGCACTCGGCGACGCGACGGGCAAGGAAATCATGCGGGCGATGATCGAGCGAATCCGGTCATCGGCGAGCAATCAAATCTGGGAACGCACTTTTACGATCGACTTGCTGACCGACGGCGGGCAGTGTGTCGGCGCGATCGTCTGGAACGAGGCACACGGAAAGACGATCGTCTGGGCGAAACGCGTCGTACTTTGCACGGGTGGAGCCGGTCGGCTGTTTCGCGAGACGACGAATCCCGACATCGCAACTGCCGACGGGCACGCCATCGCGTTTCGAGCGGGTGCCCGGCTCCGCGATATGGAGTTCATGCAGTTTCATCCGACTGTGCTGTACATCGCTGGTTCCGCGCGACACTTGATTTCGGAAGCTGTTCGCGGTGAGGGAGCGCATCTGGTCGACTGTCAGGGGCACCGGTTCATGCCGGACTATGACGACGCTGCGGAACTCGCCCCGCGCGATGTCGTCAGCCAATCAATCACCGCTCAGATGGAGAAAACGCAGCATCCCTGCGTGTACCTGCAACTGGGGCATCTCGATCCCAAACTGGTCGCTGAGCGGTTTCCGCATATCTCGCGAGTCTGTGCAAAGTTTGGCCTCGATCTGGCGCACGACCGAATCCCCGTCCGACCCGGCGCGCATTACATGATCGGCGGCCTGACGATCAACAAGAACTCCGAGACGACTTTGCCCGGCCTGCTTGCTGCTGGCGAGGTCACTGCCTCGGGCCTGCACGGCGCGAATCGGCTGGGCTCGAACAGTCTGCTGGAGGGCCTCGTGTTCGGACTGCGGGCCGGTCGAACGGCATCGCAGCAGGCACTGCAGATCGAGGATTCCTACCGGGCGCTGCCACTGGTTTCTGACTGGGCAGCTCCGGAAGCTGAGGACGATCAGCTCGACCTGGTGGACATTGAGAATGCTCTGCACGCGCTGATGTGGCGAAGCGCTGGAATCACTCGCCGCGAGGAATCGCTGTCGCAGGCCATCGAGCAGATCAGTTTCTGGGACCGCTATGTCTCACGGCGCGAGTTTGCGACGCCGCAGGGATGGGAACTGCAGAACCAACTGGCTGTCGCGAGGCTGATCGCAACGGCGGCGCTTGAGCGTCGCGAAAGCCGCGGGGTTCATGCTCGCAGCGATTTTCCGGAGCCGCTTGAATCGCAGGCGTCGCACATCGATATCGGTGCCACGGAGTAACCACGGTGAATCGTCAGCCTGCACAGAGCTGATGAATGACCCCGTCGAGAAACGTGGCGAGGCTTTCCGACGCGATCTTCGCGTTGCCTCGCAGGTGCCACATCTCTTTGGCACTTTCCGGTCGTTTGATGAGTGACCCCAGCGCCGCGCCGAGCCGGACGGCTCCGGTCTCACCGACAACCGACATCACTTCCGGCGGCAAATCGGCGGACATGTCGTCACTGATCGCGCGAATGGCCATGAAGTTCTTCTGGCGATCGCGGGCGATTTGAGCGACGGCCAGACTCTCCATGTCGACGGCAATCGCCTCGTGCTTTTCCGCAAGCTGCTTTTTCTCGTCGACTGTTCGGACCATTTCGTCGGTGGTCAGGATCCGACCAACGTATAGACCGCCAGTCGGGTTCGACTCGGCGTTCAGTGTCTGACGCAGTTCCTGACCGTGCTGATCGACGATGGAGTTTCCCATCACAATCTCGCCGACGTGCATCTCCGGCAGGAGTGCTCCGGAAAAGCCACACGAGAGGATCCAGTTCGGCGTGTGTGCGTCGATCATCGCCGCCGTCGCGTTTCGGGCTCGGACGAATCCCATTCCGGCTTCAACGATCGCAACGCGAATGCCGTCGTAACGTCCGCCTCGAAAGACGAGGCCACCGGACTTGTAACGGTGTGGCCGTTCGCACTTCGCGAGGAACGCAGACAGCTCAATCGGCAGGGCTGTGACGATTCCTATGTCAGCGTGTGAGTAGTCGGGCATGGCCGTACCTGTTTCGTTCGCTCTGGTCAGACTGGTTCCACTCCGCCTTCGAGCGGTGGCTTCGACATGCGGAACTGACAGAGGAAAATGCCGAACTCGTACAGGATGATCAACGGGAACATCATCAGGAGCATGCTCATCGGGTCGGCTGGAGTGAGCATCATCGAGAGAAACGCGATCACTAGAATCGCCATCCGCCGTTTTTCACGGTAGTCGACCACCTCGAAGACGTTGATGCGTTCCAGGAAGAGCATGACCATCGGCAACTGGAAGCTCACGCCAAACATCAGCGGCAACATGACGGCAAAGCTGATCCACTCAGAGAGCCGAATCTGCGGCTGGACTTCGAGCATCGCATTAAAACCGAGCAGGAACTTCAACACGAAGGGGAACACGGCGATGAAACAGAAGACGGCTCCGCCGGCAAAAAGAAAGACGCTCATCGGCAGGTAGGCATAGACGTACTTCTTTTCGTGTGGATAGAGCCCCGCCGCGACAAACATCCAGATTTCCTTGAAGACGAACGGGCTGGCGAGAACGAGGCCCGCAATGAAGGCAACCTTCAGGTACGTGAGAAACGCTTCCTGAACGTTGAGCGTAACAGCCTGCTGCTGCCGCTCGACGACGGTGGCCAGTTCACGAAACTCCGGGGCAGCGATGCGGATACGAACGGGCTTCTCATCCTCAACCGGCTTCGGTTCCGGAAAGGCTTGAGGATCGGCAGCATGGAGAACTCCCAGCAGTTCCGACGGCAGAATGGAAATCTGCACGGTTCGGTTACCCGGGATGCCCGTCTTCAGAGGATTCGTCTCGTCGATCGTGGCTTCGGGCTCAGGTTCAGCTGAGGTCACATCCTTGAGGTCAAAGAACTCAAGAATGGAATCCAGCGGTGAAGTCGATGTATCGAGATCGTCGGCGACATCGACATCGTTGCCCATCTTTGCAAGTGCGTCATCGATCGGCGCTCGAACGATGCCGACGATGCGGTCACCGACGAACAAGCAGCCGATGACGGCAATCAGCAGGAAGAAGATGGCTTTGATGAGATGACCGCGCAGGCACTCCAGGTGCTCGCCGAAGGTCATCGTTGAATCATCGAAGAGGTCTTTGGATGTTGTCATCACTCGTACTCACGCGTAAACAGGCTCCAGTGCAGCCTGAGCGAAGCAGGGGACCACTCAACGGTGCGCGGAGCCAGCATCGAATAGCCGATGTGGCGGGCTGAGGGGCGTCAGGCAAACCCGGAACGGGACAGCTGTCAGAAGAAAACGGGGCCGGTCCCGTAACAGAACGAGAACCTGCCAGTTGCTGTCCACTCGGTTTGCCCGCAAAGAAGTGCAGGTCGGGCGAGCGGAGAAAACGATTCTACCAGGGCTCAAAAACCGGTCAATCAAGCTCTGGCGAGTCAGGTGTTACTCCATCAGTTTCCGGGAGGGTTCTGCGCATTTCCGCCCGGATTCGGTGGATTCTGCTATGGCGCGATCGGAGGCCCTCCAGCAGTGACCGCCATGTTGGCTGGCTTCTGTGCCTGCCGCAGTGTCTGGATCGCCTGAGGAGCTGCGATGATTCGACTGTCATCGGCGACCAGCTTGAGCACGCCATTGAACAGAACAAGGAAGTCTCGATAAGCCGCCTGGATTGGCTGTCCCGCCAGAGAATTCGTCAGGCCGGCTTTCGAGCGGCCATCGGTCGTCATCTCGTCGGCGTTCTTAGGTTTGTAGCCGTAGTACATCGACTGCAGCAGAAAGAATCCCTGGTTGCCGTTGATTTTCCCTTGGTTGATGTCTGTCGCGATTTGGGCCGCGAGCTGCGACGCCGCCCAGGCGATTGGTGCGGAGTTGATGCCGCCGGGCATTGGCGCTCGTCCCAGGCAGTACATGGCATGAGTTCGAACGTCGTAAGGCTGCCGGGTATCCACGAGGAATTGCGCCAGTGTTTCCACGATGAGAGGCCGCGGAGCGTTGTCGCCTTCGGCAACGACTGTCACTGCGGTCTCAACAAGGGCATCCATCAGGACTCGCGTGTACCACGGATGCTTCTGCTGCTTGAGCGCTGAGAGCAAACGTGCCGCAATCTCTGGTGTCAGTTTCTGATTTGCCGGAAGTGTCTGGCGTCCTTCCTGCAGCAGTCTCGCGATACCACGGGCTGCCAGAACGCGAACTGCCTGTGGCTGGTCGATCGCCCCCGCCGGCGGATCAATCACGTCGATCAGGACTGAGACCCCCTGAACGTAAGCAATTGGCGGTTTCCGCGGGAACTGCCCCGGGTCGATATTCAGCTCACTGATCAGCAGGACGGCCTGCATGCGGACGTGGAGGTTGCCGGCGAGCAGTTCCTCGGCTCGATTCACGATCTCCGACATGACGAGTTCACGCATTTGCTGACCTTTGGCCGGTGGGTCAGTGTCGCGAACGATTTTCTTGCGAACTTCGGAAATCGAATCGCGGCGTGATTTCAGCGAGAGTTCATGTACAAGGATGCGGATACCGTAGGCAACTTTGGGCTTCGTGGTGTTGTTCACCTTGCCCTCATTGAGGGCCTTGCTGAAGTTGTTCCGCTCCTTCTTGCGCCAGTCCGTCGCCTCATCTTCCGTGATCAGCTCGTTCTCGATCTGAAGTTCTTTCGGTGCCTCTCGTTTTGCCGGAGCATTCCCCTGACCCTGAGCTTTGACCGAGCCGACCGTTGCCAGCACGGCAGTCAGAGACAGCAGAGCAGCAAACCAGAACCTGAAGCCATCCATGCGGAACTGGTGCAGTTGCCGGGTGATGCGTCGCACGAATTATGTCCTCAGTCAACGTCGTGGATTACAAGACGGGGTCTCGACGCGGAGTCCATGGGACGCAGGCTGTTGGGCCAGCTACGCTGGGACTCGCCGTTCGAGACGGTCGAATGATCACGCGGTCGTAGGAAGGGTCAAAAGAGCGGAAAAACGTACTCCCTTCCGCACGGAAATACCACTGCGGAGACAGTCCGAGGTCCTGAGCACATCTGAACGGAGGCCGTCTGATGGATCATCGGGAAAGGACGGAGTGATCGGATTGGATGGAAGTGGTCATGAACAGCGACAAGGTAGATGGGAGAAAGCGAAGAAGGTGTCGCTGCGGAGATGACGGAACGTCCAGAAATGGAAGACGGCGAAGCCTCAGCTTCAACCGCCTCGCGGAAGAAAGTACCAGTGCCTTTCAGGTGCTTCAAGCAGTTTCATTGGCATTCCTCTTCACGATTCGCCGGTCCGGTTGTTCTGGAAATCCCGGAAGATCCGCAGAGTCTGCTCAGTCATCGCCGACAGGCTGAATGCGTTTCTGACGCCAGTATGGGCCTGGCAGGCCAGATCGGCACGGGTCTGCGGCTCATCAATCAGTCGGCCCAGCAGGGTGGTCAGATCGGATGGCTTTCCGGGATCGAACAGCAGGCCTCCGCCGATGGCCGCGATCATTTGTGGAAAGGCTCCGTGGGATGGGAGAACGACAGGGACCCCGTTGGCCATCGCCTCGAGCGCGTAGAGTCCCTTTGGTTCGCGATAGACGGTCGGCACGCACAGGACGTCAAACGAACGCAGCAGGTCGACTTTGCTGGTGTGATCCGGCGGGCTGCCGGCCCAGTAGAAAGCGTCACCCAGCGAAGCGGCATCGCGCTGAATTTGATCGAAGTAGCCGACGTCGCGTGGTCCGAGGAATCCGCCAGCGACCAGTTCGACGTTCAGCTCAGGACGCTGGCGGAGAAGCTCTTTGACGGCGTCGACGAGAACGTGCAGGCCCTTCTCCGGACACACCCGGGCGAAGTAGCCGATACGGAACGGTGTCGAGGCGGTCTCGCGTGGTTGGCCAGAGTGGCCGTCGAAGTCGATGCCCAGCGGGATCGATCGAAACTTCTCGTGTGGCAGTGAGAGTAGCGTCGCCATGTGGTCGCGGTAGTAGTTGCTGTGAACGATGAAGCCGTCGAAATCGGATGCCCGTTCGGTCAGTTTCGCGATGACGCTTGAGCGGAACGCGGGCGGCAGGCTCTCGATGAAAATGTCGTCGCCCTGCAGCACACAGAGAATCGGGCCGCCGAACTCATCGCGTAATCGTCGGACTGCGCCGGCAAGCAGGGCGTTGCTGAAACACACGACGTCGGGCTTCAGGTCCCGACCGATAAAGGCAGCGAGTTCCTCGACGTCCTGAGCCTGCGGGCCGGATTCGCCGTCGAGCATTGCCAGTGTCAGGTCACCGAGATCACTGGCGTCGTTGCTGACCGCAAAACGGGTTGCCAGCGAAATCAGCCGCGGATGATCGACCCAGCGGGTCATCCATCGCGGCAGGCGGCGCCACAGTCGTGAGCGGTATTCGAGATAGACATTGATGCCGCCGAAAAAGACCCGCTGCGAGCTGAGGTTTTCCTCGTCGACGCGGATTGGTGTGTAGGTCGGAATGAGAGTGACGTCGTGACCAGCATCGCGAAGCGCGCGAGCCCACGTGTTGTCGTGCATGCACGACCCGCAGAACATTCCCGCGCCACCAGCAGTCACAATCGCGATGTGCATTTTGGGTTTGACCAGCCTGTCGTTGATCGATCTGCCTCGGCGGTTCCTGCCGTAACGCAGGTCCGAGCGTGCCGCGAAGCGGGGAGTCGGTCAAGTCACGGATCGCCGACGGACAGCCTGCGAATCCAAAGGTTTTCGAGATTTCTGGAAAAACGCTGTAAGATCGTATCGCTGCCGGTTGTGTTATCTCTGCCCCGTCCCGCGAAGGAATCCGCGAGTGCCTGTGACGCCGGAAACACGACCGAGCCTGATTCTCCGCCTGCGGAATCCGCAGGACGAGCAGGCGTGGGCCGAGTTTCTCGAAGTCTATGAACCGCTGATCGGGCGGCTCGGTCGGCGCAAGGGACTACAGAATGCCGACGTGCGGGAACTCGTGCAGGACGTTCTGATCTCTGTTGCCGGGGCCGTCGAACGCTGGGAACCGGCAGCCGAGCGAGGGACCTTTCGCGGCTGGCTGTCGACGATCACACGCAACCTGACGGTGAATCTTCTCAAACGCGAAGCCCGGCATCCTCGCGGTTCGGGTGACAGCGACTTCCAACGATTGCTCGAACAGCAACCCGATCCAAGCTGCGGAACGACGGCGCTGTTCGATCTCGAATATCGGCGGCAGGTCTTTCAATGGGCCGCCGACCGAATCCAGCATGAGTTTCAACCATCAACCTGGTCGGCGTTCTGGACGACCTGCGTTGACGGGCAGTCCGTCGAAATGGCTGCCAGCGAACTCGAAATGTCCCGCGGAGCGATCTACGTCGCGCGAAGCCGCGTGATGAATCGCTTGCGGGAAGTGATCGAGCAACGGCAGCGCGAGTGAGGCACGGTTCGGCCTCGTCATTTCAAACCTCAGATTCGCCGTCAGATTGTCCGAACCAATGCCAACTCAAGTTTCCTCCTGCGATCACTCGAAGCTGCAGCAACTGCTGGCCGGGCAGTTGTCGGCGGATGAGCAGTCGCTCGTTGAGATGCATCTCGACGACTGCCACTCGTGCTGCGAGGCACTCGAAGGCCTTGCAGCCAATGCGTCGTGGTGGCAGGACGCCAGTGACCTGCTGCAGCCGGACGCCTCTCGCAACGAGCAGCCATCGAGCGTGCTGATCCCGAGCAGTCCGCTGTCGAGTGTCGAATCGACCGTCGGCGACATTCCGCTCGACTTTCTGGAAGCATCCGACAGCCCGGCGATGCTCGGCAGTCTCGGCGGGTACGACATTATCGAACCAATCGGCTGCGGCGGGATGGGTGTCGTGCTCAAAGGCTACGACCGCGAACTCAACCGCTTCGTTGCCGTCAAGGTGCTTGCTCCGCACTACGCGACAAGTGCCGCTGCGCGAAAACGATTCGCCCGAGAGGCTCAGGCTGCTGCTGCGGTTGTTCATCCGCACGTTCTGGCAATCCACTCGGTCGATGCGTCGGGACGGTTGCCATACCTCGTTATGCCGTTGGTCACAGGCGAGTCACTGCAGGAGCGCATCGCTCGCGAAGGCTCATTGTCGCTCGAAGAGATTCTGCGAATTGGCAGCCAGGCAGCGCGAGGACTGCAGGCGGCGCACGACCAGGGGCTCGTGCATCGGGACATCAAGCCGGGAAACATCCTGCTCGAACGCGGAGTCGAGCGAGTCATGCTGACCGACTTCGGTCTCGCGCGAGCGGTCGACGATGCCAGTATGACTCGCAGCGGAGTTATCGCAGGCACGCCGCAGTTCATGTCACCCGAGCAGGCTCGCGGTGATTCGATCGACCATCGCTCGGACCTGTTCAGCCTCGGCAGCGTGCTCTACACGATGGCCGCAGGCCGGCCGCCATTCCGAGCGGAAACCACAATGGGCCTGCTGAACCGGATCGTCGAAACTGAGCCGCGAAGTCTGCGGGAGGTCAACCCGTCCGTTCCCGAATGGCTGTGCGTCGTCGTCGCCCGGCTGCACGCAAAGTTGCCTGGCGCCCGGTTTGAATCCGCAGGCGACCTCGCGGAGCTGCTCGAAGACTGCCTGGCTCACGTGCAGCAGCCGACAGTCTCGCCACTTCCGGCTGTTTTAAGGTCACAGAAACGCAGGCGTCCGCTGCGACGATGGGCGACTGGTGTTGTTGCGGCGGCTTTGGCCGTGACGGCAGTGATTCTGAACTGGCCGAATCCGGACGTGGCAGACGATTCCGAACCCTCATTGTCGAATGGCCCGGCCACGAGCCCGGAGTTCAACGCCGCGTCTGAAGTGATCGTCAGCGAAGACGGCGCTGCAGCTCCGGAAGCAGTCATGGATGAGCCCGCCACGCTCGCTGCTGGTGCAGTTCCGACTCCTTTCAATCTGTCGGTGTCCGACCCGTTCGCTGAAGAGTCAAAGCTTGAAGCCGAGTTGTTCTCGGTCGGATCCGCAATCGACTCACTCGATGCTGAAGTGCGTCCGGTACCCTCCGGACCGCCGCTGTTCCCGACGATCTCTCTGCCGGCAGATCACCAACCATCTCCACCACCCACCGTCCCGCAATCGATCAGCGAGGATTAAGTGATGAAAAAGCTGTTTATCTCTGGAACGAAGAAGCTGGCCGTTTTCGGAACGCTGTTCGTCGTATGTGGCTACGGAATTCTGGTCGGACTTGAGTCCTTCGGAATCCACGTCGGAATTGTTGAAGTTGGCCAGCCACGCGGTTTCGCGCATGAAAACATCGCTTTCAGCTCGACCGTCGATGTCGAAACCGACGCGTTCATGGAAGCCGATGCCGCAGAACTGCTTGCTGCTGTCGACGTCGAATCAGCAGACGACGAAGCAACGGTCGGTCGCGCCGTCGAACTGCCTGCGGATCCTTTCGCCGCAGGGGCATTGCAGCCTCCTTCCGAATGGGGATCACTTGATGATGGCGGGCGAGTGTTTCAGGAGCCCGAGGATCCTGAGGTCGATGCGTTGCCGCTAGAGACATCTGAGGTACCGAATCCTGTTGCAGACCCGACGCCAGTCGAACCGGACGAGCGCGAAGCACCAGTCAGGGAACTGGCGAATGGACAGGGCGCGGGCGCGGAACAAACTGTCCCAGCACTTGACCGACCAGACACAGAGGAAGCGGGTGATCTTTTTGATTTCCAGACAAGGCTGAAGACGGGCGGGCAACCCGCAGCGATGATGGACGAAGCTGACCGGTTCGCGGCATTCGACCAGAGTGGGTTCACTGAATTTGAGGGCGCTCAGTTCCAGCGAGAGCGGGTCTGGGTCCTCGTGCTTGATCTTCACGAGAAGTTGACCAGGTTCGGAGATCGTCATCCTCAGGTCATTCAGGCCCGGAAGGCACTGGAGCACGAGGTTCGGCGCGGGCTACAGGTCCGGCACAAGCAGCAGGTCGATGAGATTTCGCGACTGCGGGAACGTCTCGGTGTCATCGAGAAGCGGTTGAGTGAGCGGGCGGAACGCGAGAACGAACTTGTTGCCTCACTGCTCACTTCTCTGATCGCGAGCGTCAACTCACCAGAGAATTCATTAATCGGACCACCGAAGAACGGCGCAGATCTGGCGCTGACGCCAGGTGGGGCAGGAATCCGCTGGGTACCCGAACAACCGTTTGGGGGGTATGGGAGTGCTGGTGCTTCTGCTGGATTCGGCGGGGAGGTCAGCCAGTCTGACGCAGCTT
>JAPOLP010001051.1 GCA_029977045.1 Planctomycetota bacterium | reverse complement strand
GTTTTCTTGCTCGGCAAACAACCGCATCCCCGACTCGCCGATTGCCCGACTGGAGCTTAGCGCGCGGCATGGGGAGGCGACAGGCGCTAGAGTCCTGGTCGACGACCTGACGGGAAGCACAATCTTTGCGTTACCTTTGCGACTTCTCGCCTTTGCGTCAGAAGACGTCGCTGACAGCTCGCTCAATTGATCTGTCCCTTGATCATTCGCTGGGTGTTCTCCCAGCCGTCTTCGAGGATCTTGAGGTACTCGTCCGGAGTCAGTGGCTGGGCCTGAGTCGCGAAGCGAAACAGCCAGCCATTTCCGTAGCCGTCCGTGTTGATGCCTGAGGGATCGTCGAGCAGCAGTTGGTTGAAATCGAGTACCCGGCCCTCAAACGGTGCATACAGGCTGGAGAGGGCCTTCGAGCTTTCGATCTCGCCGATCTCCTGTTTTTCTCGAACGTCGGTGTCCGGATCGATCGACCAGTCGAGAAAGTAAACGTCCTGCAGCAGCCGCACGGAGTAGGCGGTGAACCCGACCTGGTACCGATTTCCGTCCGGCTTCAACCACAGATGATTCTTTGCGTACAGCCGGTCGGTCGGCACGCGAGCCTCGTACTGGCCCATCATGAACGTCAGGAATTCAGCCATGAGGAGTGATTTCCGGCGGCGAGGCCGTCGAACAGAGGCGGGAAGAAAACTGTGCGGAGTGTGCGGAACAGCCAGTAGATAGAACCCGGCAGCGGGTTGCAAGCGCGTGGCGTGTCGGACGCGGGCCCTGCTTTGAGGAAGTGGCCCGAAGACAAAGACCATTTGGAAATCGAGGGTGATCGGACATACGCTCCGGCTTGTTGTCGATTCCCGAGGAGTTTCGTTCCGGCATGGAGAACCAGAGATGACAATTCGCCGCTGGATACCACTGCTGGTGGCCGTTTCGACAATCGTTCTGGCTGATCGACCAGCGAGTGCTCAGCTTTCGATTCAGGTGCCCGTGGTCGAGTCGTTCGGCGGTCAGTTCTCCGGAGTCGTTCCGGATCGTGGCAGCATCTTTCTCGGCGGAATCAGTCGTGCCGGACGATCGTATTCGCGAGGCGGCTGCGGTTGCTTCAACCAGCCGGGTGTCGGGATGTTCGTCGAGTCCGCAGGGCTCAGTGCCAGTGCCTGGATTCACGACTTGAACGAGATGGACCGCATGGTACTTGACGCGGCTGAGTCTCCTGAGGCGGCTGCCCAGTTACGCGCATCTGGCCTCGTCGACGATTCCTCGCCGGTTTCTCGATTCAGGACCCCGGCATACCGCGACGAAGTGGTTTCGCGGCGTGAACGGTTGGCGTCGCTGATCGGTACAGAGCGAATGTCCGAGGAAAGTCGCCGCCTGATCGCTCGGTCCCGCTCACTGCGGGAATCGAGTTCATCTGACGCAGGAGTGGCTGCTCGGGTGAGTTCGGCATCGGCAGTCGATGACGCGCCGCGAGTCGTTATCGTCAATCGATCGGCGGCGACGCAGTGGTATCGGCTTGGTAAGGCGGCGGAAGATTCTGGAAATCGCGGCGCCGCGAAAGTGCACTATCGACAGGCGGCCCGGTATGGTTCCGCTTTGGCACTGAATCGGCTGAAGGAACTGAGCGAATGACTTCCGCGGATGAACCACAGACTGGCACACTGGCGATTGTCGGCGTTGGTCTGCTGGGTGGTTCCGTGGCTCTGGCGGCAAAGCAGCGCGGCCTGTGCAGACACGTCATCGGGATCGGTCGCAATGCCGAACGCCTGCAGGCAGCCGTCGACGCCGGAGTCATCGACTCGTACGCGACGAACATCGCCGATGCCGAGCCCGCGTGGAATCTGGTTGTTGTCGGGACTCCGGTTGATCGCATCGTCCCCGATGTCCGCGCAATCGCTGAACGCAGCCGTCCCGGGACGCTGATCACCGACGTGGGCAGCGTCAAAGGTGCGATCTGTCGTGACCTGTCGAGAGGTCTGCCGGACAGCGTGCATTTTGTCGGCTCGCACCCGCTGGCCGGTTCGGAGAAACGCGGCTTTGAGGTTGCGACGCCGGACCTGTTTGACGGTCGCGTCTGCGTGGTGACGCCCGCTGCATCATCGGACGCGGCGGCTGTTGAGCGAACGATCAGTTTCTGGGAGTCGCTGGGCTCGCGTGTCGTCCGTATGGTGCCAGACGCTCACGACGTCGCTCTGGCAACGACCAGTCACGTTCCGCACGTCGTCGCGGCCGCGCTCGCAGCAGCTCTGCCCGAATCAGAGCGCGATCTTGCGGCGACGGGGTTTCGCGACACGACACGCATCGCATCCGGCGATCCCGATCTATGGGTCGCGATCCTGCTCGAAAATGCAGCGGCTGTCGAAGCGAGTCTTGATCGGTTCGACGCGGCTCTCGGGGCCTTTCGCGAGGCAATCCGAAAAGGCGACTCAGGCGAGTTGAAAAAGCACCTGGAACTCGCGAAAAGAAGCCGCGACGCACTGAAGTAGGCCGCTGCTGGGTGGCCGGGGCTGGACTGAGCTTGCGAAGGAAG
>JAPOLP010000499.1 GCA_029977045.1 Planctomycetota bacterium | reverse complement strand
GATGATGACATGGCAGCCGTTCTGCGGTCGAAAACGGACTCGGAACGGCTGCTCATGGCTGATGCAATGTGGCGATCCGCCCGAGAAATAATTGTCGCCCAACAGCGATCTGAGCACCCTGAGTGGACCGAAGCGATGCTGGAAAGCGAGACCGCCACCAGGCTGGCTCACAGAGCCACATGACCTGCTGCGCAGACTTGTTGTGCTACAGGTCGAATGGAAACGTGGATCAAGTTGCCTGACCTGAAGAGTACCGATGCCTCGAACGATTGCCATTGGTGACATTCACGGTTATCTCGGCGCGCTGACGGCACTGGTCGAGTTTGCTGGCGTTCGGGCGGATGACGGGCTGGTGACTCTTGGCGATTATGTTGACCGCGGGCCGGACAGTGCGGGGGTGCTCGACTGGCTGATTGAACGCTTTGACGCCGGGCAACTGGTTCCGCTGCGGGGCAATCACGACATCATGTTCCTCGATGCGCTCGAAGGCGGTGACTGGAAGACTGCCTGGCCGGGATTCGGTGGCGACACCACTCTGCAGTCGTATCTGAATCGCGGAATCAACCCACTCGTTGACGGCCTGCCGGAGCGGCATCGGCGGTTTATCGAACAGGACTGCCAGCGGCTGCACGTCGGCGAAGAGCACTTCTTCGTTCACGCGATGGCGCACTACGACATGCCGTTCGACGAGCAGCCCGACTGGCTGATCTACTGGGAAAAGTGGTTCGATCCGCCGCCGCATGTTTCGGGCAAGACACTGGTCTGCGGGCACACGGCTCAGAAGACGGGCTGGCCGCTGAATATCGGGCACGCGGTCTGTATCGACACCTGGGTCTATGGTCGCGGTTGGCTGACGGCGCTGGATGTCGATTCCGGCGAGTTCTGGCAGGCTCGCGAGAACGGTGAGACACGACGCGGCTGGCTCGACGAAGTGCCACCGCAGACCGGCACTTGAGTCGTCGAGGGGCTGAAATCCAGACGTTCCCAATCGGCCAAACCTGCCTAACCCGCAGGAAGTGAGTTGCTGTTCGCCGAGCCTCGATGCTGTGTGGTGGCAGCGGGTTGAAGGCTGCTTACGATGCTCGGCTGTTGACTCTTCAAGGTCGTTTAGGATGGAAACTTCGAGGATCATCCTGGCGATTGTTCTGCTGCTCGCAGCGGCTTTCGTCGTCGTGCTGAACTGGGGCTGTGTGGCTGTCAGTTCTCGCAACAAAAGGCGGGGGATCGCTCGACACTATTCGACGGTGCCGCTGGTGTCTGCCATTCTCACCGGTGTGGCGTGGCTGATTATTCCCTGGGAAGGTCGACACTGGCTGTTCACTGTTCCGGCACTCGACATTGCCAACTGGATGCTGCTGTGGCTTCCTGTCTGGCTGATGCTGGGCGGGCCAAAACGGAACGCGCCAGTTACGTCGACTGGTCAGACTGACGAGCCCATCACTGGCAACGAAGACTCAAACATCGTGAATGACAGCCAGCCGTAACCTGTTTCCAACGGTTGTTTCGACCGTCGTCTCCTGGACTGATTGCACTCTTCACCAGCAAACTGACATGACTGAGACCACTCAAACTCCGGAAGCCGTCAATCCTCTGCTGGCCAGTGCGTCTTCAGCGGCGGACGGGAAGCCTCGCGTGATTGCGGTCATGCCGGCTTACAACGCCGAGACGACTCTACAGAAGACGATCGACGATATTCCGCGCGGAACCGTTGACGAGATCATTCTGGTGGACGACTGCAGCCGCGACGGTACCGTCAAGCTGGCTCGCGAACTCGGCCTGACAGTCATCGAACACGAGACGAATACCGGCTACGGTGGTAATCAGAAGACGTGTTACACGCGTGCTCTCGAACTCGGTGCTGACTACGTCGTGATGATCCATCCCGACTATCAGTACGACAGCCGGATGATCGACGTCGCCGTCAAGACGATGCAGCTTGGCATTCTGGACTTCGTGATGGGCTGCCGGATTCGCACGCGAAAAGAGACGCTCGAAGGCGGGATGCCCGTTTACAAGTACGTCGCCAACCGCTGCCTGACGACGATCGAGAACATAGCGCTCGGTCAGAACCTCGGTGACTTCCACAGCGGTTTTCGGGCGTATCGCCGCGAGGTGCTCGAAACGATCCCGTTCATGAACAACTCGGACGATTTCGTCTTTGACAGCCAGTTCCTCGCGCAGGCTGTTCACTTTGGATTCCGGATCGGCGACATCCCGGTGCCGGTGCGCTACTTCGACGAAGCGTCGAGCATTAACTTCCGCCGCAGCACTACGTACGGTCTGGCGACTCTGGGAGTCATGGCGACGTACTGGCTGAACCGCCTGGGCATCAAACGGTCGAAGCTCTTCGAGGCTCGCAAGGCCGACTGACGAGCTGTCAGCGGTTTTCAACCACGGATGACAGGAATCGCGGGAACACCTCTGTGAGCGACCAACAAACAAACTCGCGACCGCTCGCGCTGCCGCTGCTGGTGACGGCCTGCCTGCTTGTTCTCGGCGTCGTCTTTCTGTCGACTCTGAGCGGCCCGGTTTCACGACCGGACTCCGACGCAACACAAACAGGACCGTCGCAGCCGTCGCCGAAGATCCCACCGGGATCGGAGCCGTGTCTTGCGCCGCTGACGGTTGTTTCGGAACAGATCGGTGCAAGCGTACTCGGTCGACCGCTTGACCGGATCGTTCTCGGCGATGGTCCGCTGAACGTGCTTTTGCTGGCGTCGATCCACGGGAACGAAGCTGCTGGAACGCCTCTCCTGCATCGGCTGGTTCGACGGTTGAAGGCGGCTCCGGAACTGCCCGATGGCCGGCGCGTTGTCGTGCTGCCGATGGTTAATCCGGACGGCGTCGCCGCGAATCGGCGGTTCAACGAACGGGGCATTGATCTGAACCGGAACTTCCCCGCTGAGAACCGGCAGAACACGCAGCAGTTCGGGCTTGAAGCTCTGTCCGAACCGGAAGCGGTCGCGGTGTTCCGGACGATCGACGAGTTTCCTCCGTCGTACATCGTGACGCTGCACGAGCCGCTGAACTGTGTCGATTTCGATGGCCCTGCCGAACTGCTGGCCCGAGCGATGGGCGAGGTTTGTCCGCTGCCGGTGAAGAAACTCGGCAGCCGCCCGGGTTCGCTCGGCTCGTTCGCCGGCGTGACGCTGGGCATCCCGACGGTCACGTTCGAGCTTCCTCGTAACGCGCGAGACCTCAATGACGACCAGCTCTGGGCTCTGTACGGCAACGCATTGCTCACCGCCGTTACGTGGGACAGCCCGCACGAAGCTGAGTTCGTCGGCACGCACGCGTCAGTTCTGGAATCCGGAAGATAATCCCTGCGGTAACAAAGAAGAGGTCTGCCCACCCGCAGCATGGAACGGCGACAACAATGAGTGCCGGCGTTTTTGTGTGCGTCTTCCTTCGATTCCCGAGGTCGGCGAGGTACCGGGTTCTGTCTCCGGTTTTTCCTACGGCTTGCCTTCAACTGGAGTGAATGCAGCTCCGCCGCTGTTGGTGACGCGAGTCCGGACAACTTCAATCGACGTCTCGTCGACGTTCGCCGAGTTCGACCATTTGATTCCCGTTGCAATGCCGGGTGCGTCGACGCGGTGAAACAGCCCGTCGATCACAATTTCGGTCAGCACGGATCGAGCCCCCAGCGGCGCCATGTTTGCGCCAATCGGCGGGCACAGCAGACCGATGCCATAGCGGTCGGCGTAAATGAACCGGTTGTTCTCCAGCCGGGCCATCGCGAAGTTGTCCATTCGCAGGTGCTCGCCACGATTGGTGTCGAATTCGCAGCCACGCAGCAGGCCGCGCGAGACACTTCCACCAGGAGTCCGGATCTGCAGTCCGATCCCGGCTGCGTTAACCACGCTTTTCTCATCGATCCAGCCGCAACCCGAGAAGGCGGTTCGTTCCACCACAAAACCAGCGCTTTGAATCAGGGCTCCACCGGCGCCGCACATGGTGAACACCGTTCGTTGAATCGACACGGACGGGCAGCCAATCGGATGGTTATCGAAGAATCCTCGTCCGCCAATCCGCGAGACGTTGCAGCCATCCACGGACAGAAAGATGGTTGCCGTAAAGTCGGGATTCGCATCGATCGCCAAGTCGCCATTGACGCGAATCCCGTCACCTCCGAATCCAGTGATCGAGACATTCCTGATACTCGGTGCGTAACAGCCCATGATCTGGATCGCGTGCTCATGCGTGTCCCGTCCGCTGCCAATCAACTTGAGACGCTCGAAGGTCAGGTCGTGCAGGAACTGACCGGCGGAGTTTACTCCGACAACATCGAACAGCGGGCCACTCGTGCCTGTGAAGATCAGCGACGTTGCTTCCGAGCCTCGCCCTTCCAGAACGGGCGCCGAGGCTCGTGTCTCGCCCGGATTCTGAATCCGCAGCGTGCTGGAAACTTTGTAGGAAGACGCAGGAAACACCAGTCGGCACGGATTTGAAACTGCGAAGTTCAGAGCATCCTGAATCGCGGCAGTGTCATCACCGGTCCCATCTGCGCCGAACTCGGCGACCGAATGTGTTTCCAACGCAGCTGCCGATTGGATTTCAAGAATGGCGGCGGCAAGAAAGCAGATGACAGAGATGGTTGCCCTCACGGAGATAACCCTTTTACGTGTGCGCGATGCGTTGAGAAACGGTACAGCTCGTCCGGAATGGTTACGCAATCAGCGGCAGAAGCCAGTGTTCGCAACGAAGCCCGAAGTGTACCGCGGATGCGATGCGACACGCGCTGGACGAGTTCGCCCAGGCTATCCACGCCCAGTTCGAGGCGGAACCAGCCACGCGGCTCGATTGCGTCCCGGAAAGGTGCTCATACGGAAGCAGCGATTTCGCCATCCACCCCGCCGCGCGCCTGCAGCTCGAACATCTCCTCTGGCCAGGACGTACGCCTCGGGAAGAATGAGCAGGGTCTTTCTTACTGTCCCTCGCCCAGAAGTTCCGTGAGTCGCCGGACGGCGCGCATCCAGAGCATCTGGGTGGCTGGGCGCGAGCGGTTCATGTGCTCGGCGACTTCGTCGAACGGCAGTCGCTGCAGGCTGCGGAGGATGATGACCTGCTGGTAGTCCTCGGGGAGTTGCTCCAGAGCGTTAGCGACTTCGATCTCCTGCTC
>JAPOLP010000768.1 GCA_029977045.1 Planctomycetota bacterium | reverse complement strand
GTCATCGGCTGGAGTCGCTGGAGACCAAGTGGGTCGACCTGGAAAAAGCCATTGATGATCGCGTCAAGGACGGCACGTCGAACTCCGACATGCAGATCACTGGCCGAATTCACGCGGACTACTGGAGCTTCCCGGACGCTGATGCCGGCGTCGCCGCGATGGAAGGCGGAGATCCTCAGGACCGCTTCGCATTCCGCCGTGTCCGATTTGGCGTGAAGGGCAACATCAAGGACAACGTCCTCTACAAGATCGAGATGGAGTTCGCGAATCCGAACGATACTGAGTTCCGAGACGTTTACATCGGGATGAAGGACCTGCCAGTCTTCCAGACGGTTCTGGTCGGTAATCAGAAGCGACCCTACAGCCTCGATCAGCTCAACAGCTCGAACGCCAATGTGTTCATCGAGCGTCCCTTTATCTCGGACGGCGACCAGCAGGACACGCGGCGTCTGGGTATCCAGTCTTACGGTGTGTCTACGGACGAGAGCTGGAACTGGCAGTACGGTCTCTTCAATCGAGAGAACGTGCAGAACGACGGGAGCTACCTCAGCGACCACTACCAGATCGAACTGGCTGGCCGTCTGGCGAATACGTTCTGGTACGACGATTGTACCGACGGTCGCAGCTATGCCCACTGGGGCATCGCAGCGTCAGTTGCAGACCCGGATGGCAAGGCTGGTTCATCAGGCAATGGCGCCAACACGGCTCGTCTGCGATCCCGTCCTGAAGGTCGCTCCAGCGGTCGCTGGCTCGACACCGGTGCAATCGCCGGAGCCAACCACGAGTACCTGCTGGGTACGGAAGGTGTTCTCAACCTCGGCCCGATGCAGTTCGTCGGTGAAACGTCCTCTGTCTGGGTTGACCGTGACGGAGCGGACACCGCTTACTTCTGGGGCGCCTACGGCTATGCGTCGTACTTCCTGACCGGCGAGCACATTCCGTGGAACCGTGAAACCGGTACGCTCGGAAAAGTGAAGCCGTACCAGAACTTCTGGATGGTCGAACGCTGCGACGGCTGCACGGAAACCGGCTGGGGAGCCTGGCAGGTTGCTGCCCGGTACTCGTACGCCGATTTCAGCGATTCCAACATTCGTGGTGGCGTCGGTGAAGCTCTCACGATCGGCCTGAACTGGTGGTGGAATCCCAACACCCGTCTCCAGTTCAACTACATCAACGGCCGGATTCATGACCGCAACGTCGGCGGAACTCTGTACGCCGGGGATTACCAGATCGTCGGTACCCGGTTCATGGTCTTCTTCTAAGACAGCGTCTCGGAACGGGGGCTGGGTGACAGCCTGTGTCGCCAGCCTCCGGTCCTGTTCTGAACATTGCCGTCCAGCATCGAGTTTGGACGGCGTTTCCAACCAACTCATCTCGCGGAGTCATCCCGATGAAATTCCTTGCGACTCTGACAATTGTCGGATTCACCGCCGCGACCGCGTTCGCTGGCGGAGCGGGCTGCAAGCCTTCGTGCTGTGCCCCAACCGAAGAATGCACGCCGTGCTGCTGCAAGCCAGTGGCCAAGATGGTCGACATCAAGAAGACGTGCTACGAAATCGAAACCAAAACGATCTGCATTCCGCCGACCGTGTTTCCCTGGGACCGCAGCCCCTGTGCTGACGTCTGTGGCGAAAAGTGCGGCAATGAGTGCGGCGCGAAAGACGCCTGCGGCAAGTGTGGCGAAGCGGGCAAGTGTGGAGCTGGCTGTGGCAGCGATCGTTGCTGCGACGACGGCGGCCTGCTGTCGGGTCTGAGAAACGCTCTGGGTATGGGCCTGTGCCCGACGTCCCGCACCGTCAAGACGCTGAAGAAGTCGTCGAAGAAAGTCGGCGAGAAGTGCGTCTGCGAATGGAAGTGCGATGGTCCGAGTAACGCTGGCTGCAAGCCGGCGTGTGCCGCTCCGGAAGCAGCGCCTGCCGCACCGACTCCGGCCAAGCCGGCACCGGCTCCGCCGGAAACGGCCGCCACGCCACGTTTTCGCAGCGTGTCGTTCCGTTAAGCGGGATTCCTGCAGGGATGGATGACTGGACCCCATCCGGCATCCTGTGGCGGGTCACCGGGCGCAACGTGACCTGTCACAGAATCTCGATCTGAACTCAGCTCATTGAACGACACCGATCGGGGAGAGCGGCTCCTGCTGCTCTCCCCGTTTGTTTGCGCGCTGAGGGAAACGGTTTCGCGGTGATGAATGCTCGGACACAATGCCTCGTGACTGTTTGACCCGCAGCCGAAGGCGTGTCAAACAGATCGCAAAACGCCTGCGCCTTCGGCTGCGGGTTAAACGAGGATGAACTACGAGCGGTAGACACCAATGACGACGATTTCACTCGCGAGTGGCCGGCAGCTTCCGGCGGTGGGCATGGGGTTCTGGAAAGTCGGCCGCGACGTTGCCGCTGACGTGACTCAGCAGGCCATTGAAAACGGTTACCGGCATCTCGACTGCGCCTGCGATTACGGCAACGAAGCCGAAGTGGGACAGGGGATCGCAGCGGCTCTGCAGTCGGGAACAGTGACGCGCGAGCAACTCTGGGTGACGTCGAAACTCTGGAACACGTACCACCGCCCCGAGCACGTTCGCGCGGCGTGCGAGCGTTCGCTGCGTGACCTGCAGCTCGACTATCTCGACCTGTACCTGATCCATTTTCCGATCGCGCTGAAGTTCGTGCCGTTCGAGGAGCGCTACCCGCCCGAGTGGTTCTTCGATCCGAATGCCGACAGCCCGCGACTCGAACCCGAAGCCGTGCCGATTCCCGAGACCTGGCAGGCGATGGAAGAACTCGTCGCTGCGGGACTCGTCAAAGAAATCGGCGTCTGCAACTTCGGTGTCTCGCTGCTACGCGACCTGCTCGCGAGTGCGAAGATTCCGCCGGCGGTCCTGCAGGTCGAACTGCACCCGTATCTGACTCAGGAAAAGCTGCTGCGTTTCTGTCGCGAGTCCGGGATCGCGGTGACGGGCTTCTCGCCACTTGGCGCCCAGTCGTACTTCGCGCTGAACATGGCCGGGCAGGACGAGTCAGTCCTCGAATCCGAACCGGTCCGAAAGATCGCTGCCGCTCACAATCGAACGCCCGCCCAGGTCGTGCTCCGCTGGGCTGTGCAGCGAGGAACCGCCGTCGTCCCGAAAACCAGCCGCGTTGAACGGATGCGCGAGAACCTGGCGATCGATGACTTCTCACTGACCGACGACCAGATGGCTGCGATCTCCGCCCTGAACCGCAACCGCCGCTTCAACGACCCCGGCGACTTCTGCGAAGCAGCGTTCAACTCGTTCTTCCCGATTTACGAGTAGCCGATTTGTGTGGCGCGACTGGACCCTCGCAGTTTTGCTGCGGGTGGCCGGGGCTTGAGCGAGGCACGAGTGAAGCCTCGGTCAGAGGATTTTCAGATTGAAGGTCCGGGGCTTCCTTCGCAGGCTCGGTCCAGCCCCGGCCACACGCTCGCGATTATCCGAACATCACACTGACGGTGAGCATGTAGACGACGGCGATGATGATCATCACCATCACGTTGTTGAGTGCTGCCGAGAACTGAACCATCAGGCCGCGGTAACGCTACCTGTTGCGACCGTCGTGTCACGGCATCCGGCAGGACAGGCCTCCGGCTGCAGGGACGTACGCGTTCTGCACATAGTCCAT
>JAPOLP010000904.1 GCA_029977045.1 Planctomycetota bacterium | reverse complement strand
CGATTCTGTAATCGACGCCGTCGATCTCGGCGGCTTCAACGTCGATCCGCTGGCTCGACGACGACACGGATTCGAGTGTCACTCCCGACGACGCATAAAAGTCGCCTCGTTCCATTGCCTCGATCAGAGCGTCCGGTGTCAGTGCGTCGGCGAGGACCATCACCCAGCCTCGACCGGGTTCGCTGGCGCGGCTGGGGATGTTGTGGTAGCTGTGTCCGTCGTCAGTTCCGATGCCGTACATGACGGGCAGGTCCAGCTCCGCGAGCCGCTTTGTCAGGACGATGTCCCACAGCCGCTCGGTCGATGCGTGCTCGGCGTCACCCGAATTCTTCACGCCGGGATGTCCGTTGTAGACCTCGAAGAACCGCTCACCGCGCACCGGTGCAAGATCCTCGGCAGTCACTCCATAACCGAAGTTGGGATGGTTCAGGTGAATGAACATCGGCTGGCCGGTGCGTTCGCGCTGGGCGACGACGGCGTTGACATTGTTCTGCATCGTCTCCGTGACGGACTCTCCATGCAGCGGCGGGATCAGCGACTTGAGGTTTGTCGCGTTCATGTGGATCGGCAGCCGCTGAAAACTGTCGGTGATTTCCTCGCCCTGAATCAGCAGAAACTTGTCCGGAATGGCGAGCTTGTCGCTGACTTCCTGAAACGTCTTGAGGCGGACCTCCGTGCGCACTTTGTCGCCGTCTTTGACTTCGCGTGACTCAACCCAGTCGCCGGGATACGCGGCCTTCAGCTTGTCGAACGCGGCCTGTCCGGTGTTCTTCTTCGCGATGTCGACCCAGCGGTCAGTGCTGGCCTGCAGAACGTTGTGGTCGGTGAAGCTCAGGAAGTCGTAGTCGTGATCGCGGTACCACAGTGCGATCATTTCGAGATAGTCGTCGCCGTCGCTCCACAGCGAATGCGTATGCAGATTCCCTCGGTACCATTGCTTCTGGCCGGCGGCCTTCAGCGTCGTCGCCTGAGCGGAGTGCTGTGGCTCAGTCGGAGCATTGAGAACAAGCAGTGCCGCAACAGCAGCGATCACGCAGCTCGACAGCAACAGGCGTTTCAGCGATGAGTTCATGGTTGGTCCTGACAAAGATCGCATGACGAAACAGACACACGTTGGGATTAAGGAAAGGGTGGCTGGGGTCGAGTGCAGCGAGCCCCCAGCAAATCGGTGTTCAACGACAGGGGGCTCGTCGCTCGTGCCTCGCTACTCGACCCCAGCCACCCAATCGCCTCGGATGGACACCGCGGCGAAGACTGGAATATGTTCGGACGCGGAGTTCGACGCTACCTTAGTACGCAACTTTGACAAACGTTTCATCAAGCCTCGACGAATGCCGAACCACATTTCCTCACCGCTGCTGACTCGTCGCGACACGGTTCGAGCCGGGACTGTCGGACTGCTCGGGATGTCTCTGCCGCGTCTGCTGGAGGCTCAAGCCGCGGCGAACGAATCCGCCATCAAGGCTCAAGCCCGCGGTGCGAAGGCCTGTATCCTGCTCTTTATGTGGGGAGGACCATCGCAGCTTGAGACGTGGGATTTAAAGCCCAACGCCCCCGCCGAAGTCCGTGGCGAGTTTCAGCCGATCGCGACCAACGTCTCCGGCATTCAGATTGGCGAGTACTTCCCGAAGCTGGCTCAGCGGACGGACAAACTGGCGATCATCCGCTCGATGACGCATCCGAACGTCGACCACCTGACGGCAACACACTACGTCCTGACCGGCAAGATGCCGCCGCCCAGCGGGAATCTGCAGGACGACTGGCCGACGTACGGATCGGTGCTCTCGAAGCTGGGGCGAGGCCCCCCGCCGCTGCCGCCGTTCGTCTCGATGCGCCCCAAGCTGGAAAACACTGTCCCCCGATTTGTTGAGCAGTCGCACGGGCAGTTTGCTGGCTGGCTCGGCCCGACCTGGGATCCGCTGACGATCGATGCGAACCCGGCGATGCCCGATTACCGGATCGGCGACTTCGTGCTGCAGGATGGCGTCACTCAGCGGCGCATGGACGAACGGCAGAGTCTGCTCGGACGGTTTGAGAGCCAGCTCTCGCAGCTTGAATCTGACGGTCGTTTCGGAGTGATGAGCCGCCATTACAGCCGCGCGTTCGACCTTCTGGCGTCAGCGGTTGGCAAGGCGGCGTTTGATCTCAACGCCGAGTCCGACGAGATGCGGGACCGCTACGGCCGGAATCCACACGGCCAGTCCGTGCTGCAGGCACGGCGGCTGGTCGAGCGCGGCGTGCCTCTCGTCACAGTCTTCTGGCCGAACGACGGCATCAAGAACGTCAGCGTTTACTGGGACACACACAGCCGCAATTTCATTGACCATCGCGAGCGGCTGATGCCTGTCGCCGACCAGGCGTTCTCAACGCTGCTCGACGACCTGGAAGAACGCGGGATGCTCGACGACACGCTGGTCATCTGGAGCGGCGAGTTCGGCCGGACGCCGAAGATCGGCCAACGGAACAGCGACGCCGGGGCCGGCGCTGACGGTCGCGATCACTGGCCGAACGTCTTCAGCTCGGTGCTAGCTGGCGGCGGCGTTCGCGGCGGCCAGGTTTACGGTTCGTCTGACCGCCACGCCGCGTATCCCGCGTCGGACGCCGTCAACCCAGTCGACTTCGCGGCAACGGTTTACGAACTGCTCGGCGTCCCCGGCGGCCTGGAACTGCGGGACAACCTCAACCGCCCCTTCGCCATCTGCCCAGGCCAGCCAATCCGCGAACTGCTCGCGTAGCTCCGCAGCGTGTGTCTCGACGCCCCGGACCGCCATGCGGTTTGCCAGGCGACACCTTGCGTCTGTCCCCTCTGGCCCTTCGGTCTGTCGCGATCGAGCAGTCTGCCGGTACTATCCGCAAGCCCGCTCGCAGGTTAAGACGCAAACTCGGAAGTGTCGGCACGGAAAGAGATCATCGGATGGATCGCAAACTGCTGCTGATACTCCTGTCCATGCTGCTGCTGCTGACCGGACCACAACCGGCGGCGGTCGCACAACAGGAAGACCTCTCTCAGGAACAGGTGCTGAGTGCGATCAAGGAAGGCCGTAACGGGCTGCTGAAACTGCAGAACAGCGATGGCTCATTCCTCTCTAACTACTCAAAAGACTACCCCGCAGG
>JAPOLP010001040.1 GCA_029977045.1 Planctomycetota bacterium | reverse complement strand
GCCCGAGCCACTCTGGCCATACGGAGTGCGACCGAATTCCCCGGCCCAGATGACAAGCGTGTCGTCGAGCAACCCTCGCTGTTTGAGATCCGCCAGCAGGCCGGCGACCGGTTGATAGGCAATCGCACAGCTCTTCGCCAGCTGATCCTGCAGCAGGAAGTGGTGGTCCCAGCTCGTTGGAGCTGTCAGCTCGACAAAACGCACACCAGCTTCAATCAACCGTCGCGCCATCAGGCACTGCCGACCGAAGCGGTCGCCTGGCTGACCGGAACCGATCCCGTACATCGCCCGCGTCGCTTGGGTTTCCGCTGAGACGTCGAGCACTCCCGGCACTTCGGTTTGCATCCGGAAGGCCAGCTCGAACGACTCGATGGCTCCTTCAATCTCCGGGTGGTAAACGTCGCGTTCGAGTTTCCTGGCATTGAGCTGTCGGATGAGATTTAGCTGCTGCCGCTGTTCGGCACGCGAGAGGACCGGGTTGTCAACGTTCTTCAGCGGCGGGCCAGGTTCCTCGTCCTTGCCCAGCAGCTTTGCATAGAAGTCGGGAATCCGATTTCCGCCAATCCGCGTCCCCTGACACACCGCCGGCAGGAACGAGCTGCCGTAGTTCCTCGCCCCGCCATTGTCTGACGGCGGGTTCAGCGTGATGAATCCCGGCAGGTTCTGATTCTCAGTCCCCAGTCCGTACAGAGACCAGGCACCGACGGACGGACGCACAAACTGAAAGCTGCCGGTGTGCATCTGCAGAAATGCCGGCGAGTGATTCGGCACGTCGGTATACATGCTGCGGATGACGCACAGATCGTCCGCGTGCTTCGCGAGTTCCGGCATGGCGTCCGACAGCCACAACCCTGATTCACCGTGCTGAGCAAACCGAAACGGCGACCCGAGCAGCTTCGGACCGCCGACCTTATTGTCGGCGCTGAATGGCTTTCCGGTCCGGCTGTTGAGTTCCGGCTTATAATCCAGCAGGTCGACGTGCGACGGTCCTCCATTCATGCAGAGAAAGACGACCTGCTTCGCCCGCGGAGCGAAGTGCGCCGCCCGCTCGGCCAGCACATCCGTCCGCTTGCCTGAACTACTATCGCGCGCCGCAGCCTCGTGCGCGAGACTTGCGAACGCCAGGTAACCAAATCCGGACGCCAGAGATTTCAGCGCGTGTCTTCGGTGCATCAGACAATCCAGTTTCAATCGGCGTGCCGGAACTCCGCCGTGGCCATCAGGCTCTGGCAGAACGTGGCAAGCTGTTTTGTTGACTCTTCGTCGGTCGGACCGGAATCGCCTGCCAGAAACTCACGGGCAAGTGCGAACTCGTCCGCGTCCGGTTCGCGGCTGAAGCATTGCAGAAACGCGCGGCGAATCTGCTCGTCCGCGTTGTCAGTTTCCTTCTGTAGACGCCGGGCCAGCGACTCCGCCCGCTCGCGGATAAATGGGCTGTTCATCAGATACAGCGCCTGCACCGGAACGTTGGTCGTTTCGCGTGCCCCGGTGACGAGGCTCGGTTCTGCGAAGTCGAACAGGTCGAGCACGTCCGGCAGTCGATCCCTGAGCACGGGGAGATAGACCGAGCGATGCCGCGAGCCGTCGAGATCAGCCGGCACGTTCGGATTCAGTCCGATCAGCGATATCGGACCGTCGCCGATTACGTTGCCAACGAGAGATCCCACAGGCCTCGACTCGTCGAGATCGCCGGACGCCGCGAGCATCGCGTCGCGAATCACTTCAGCATCGAGCCGCCGCTTCGGCATCCGCCACAGCAGACGGTTATCGGGATCGCGCTCGAACGCCGCCCTGTTGAACGTCGACGCCTGCCGGTAGGTCCGCGTCAGCACCAGCGACCTCACGAGCGACTTGACCGACCAGCTGTCTTCAACGAACTGCACCGCCAGGTTGTCGAGCAGCTCCGGATGCGACGGCGGCTCGCCGGTCATCCCGAAGTTGTCGACCGTACTCACGAGCCCGGCACCAAACAGATGGTGCCAGACACGGTTCGCCATGACGCGAGCCGTCAGCGGCTGATCCGGATGTGTCAGCCAGCGGGCGAACTCCAGACGACCGCTCTTGTCCGACGGCGGCGAGTCACATTCGAGTTCGAGCACGTCGGGGAACGCTCGTGGCACTTTGTCGCCGGCCTTGTGAATGTCTCCGCGATCGAGCAGCGGCGCGTCGAGAATCTGCTCTCGGTCGAGCACCCCCATCGTTAGCGGCAGTGGCTCGCCGGTTTCGCTGACCTTCTCAAGCTGGCCCTCGATCGCCCCACTCCGCCAGAAGATTCGCAGAGCGTCTCGCAGCGTGAAGATGCCCTCCGGATCGCGGCCTTCGGAAACTGCCTTGAGCACCGCCGCACGGCCGTCGACTTCCTCCTTCTTGAGCGCCGCCAGTTCGTCCTTCAGCTTCTGGACCTGTGACGGAAAGATCCCTTTGTGCAGAATTGGCTGGCCTGCCTTGATCGGCAGTGGCAGCGGATCGCCACCGACTCGATTCGCCGGCGGGACCGCCGTTCCGAAGAACGTCTGCGTGCTGACAAAGACGCCCGCCAGCGCGTAAT
>JAPOLP010000279.1 GCA_029977045.1 Planctomycetota bacterium | reverse complement strand
GCCACTCGGCTTTCCACCACCGGCCTTCGCCTTCATCAGTTCGAGCGGAGATTTTGCCGCCGGCTTTTCTGCCGAGTCAGCTTTCTTCGCAGTCGAGCCACCCTTGCGGATCATGTCGAGCGGAGACGCCGACTTCGCAGCCCCCGCAGCCTTGCTAACGTCAGCGTCTTTCTGTTCGGCTGCGGGCTGCTTTTCAGCTTCCGCCTTGCGAGCGGCCTCGGCAGCTGCCTGCTCTTCAGTCTGCAGGAACTCGCGAGTCCGCCGCGCTGCGTCGCCAGCCAGCTCATTTGAATATCCGTACTTTTCCGTGAGCAGACTCTCAACAGCAGCAACTTCGGCGTCGACATCGTCAACGGTCTTCGGCACGGGATCGGGTTTCGTCGAGGTTGCAGCAGCAGCCTTTTTGACGATCGGTTTGTCCGCCTTTCCGCCTGCTGGCAAACTCGACTTCGACGATTTGCCCCGGATCATGTCGAGCGGAGATGCCTTCTTTTCGACTCCCGCTTCGGCATCTGGCTGCGGCTCGCCTTTCGCCGCCGCCTGTTTCGCTTTCATCATCTCCAGCGGAGACAGACCGCCGGCGGCTTTGGCCTTTGGTGCTGATTTCTCAACCTCTTCCGGCGGGGCCTCGACGACTGGAGTGATCCCCGGAAAGTCGTACACATCCAGCAGCAGTGCCGAGAAATCGTTCTCGGTGCGACACCAGCCACTGTTCTTCGCGAACCGGGCGACGTCGCGAAACAGACTGGTATCGTCGGCCTCGACCTGTGCCATCCAGCCGGCTTTTGCTTCGCGGATTTCGTCCTTCTCCGCCTTGCCCTTCGCCGACTTCTCGCGGGTCTGAAGATCGACAGCAAACTCAGACAGCTGTTTGAGCTGCGGCAGCAACGAGTCACTTGTCACGGGCAGCCGACCGCAAACCGTCGAGACCAGCCGGTCGGACAGCAGGCGATTACGCTTTCTCAGATAAGGAACCTGGGCACCGAATGTCTCACGCGGAACCTGCGAAGTGAGCAGTCGTGGCAACAGATGCTGCATCGCCAGCCCGAAAAACCCACTTACCACAACAATCGCGAAGAATGCCCACAGCAGTTGTTCAACAATGCCACCCAGTCCGAAACCCGAATGAAACAGAATCAGCGGAACGCTGAGCGTTCCCAGCCACAGGTGTCCTCGCAGCCAGAACTGAGCACTGCCGAGTCGCCAGAAGGGCAACTGTTTCCGCCCGGCCAGCAGCCCGGCAAAGATCATGAACGCCGAGCCGACAATGCCGTACAGCAGTCCCATCAGACTGCCGCCGGTCGGACCCCGCGGCGACATTTCGGCATAGATCACGTACGACGCCGTTGCCACCGCAAAGATCACGGCGGACAGAAACGCCCACGACCGATGTGTCCGATCAAGCAGCACTGCGAAACCTCATGGCGGCGATATCAAATCCGGGATACGTCAGAACGGGCACTGCCGGATTTGCCCGGCAATCGAGTCAGCAATCAATCACGACGTCGTTTCAAAGAAGAACTCCAGAGCGTTCACTCGCATCGCGGCATCATGCGGGCACGCGTAAACACAGGACGGCTCGCGGCTGGGCAGAGAGCTGCACAGATCGCAGACAACCGCCCGTTCGTTGACCGACTTGATGTCCGAATCACCGAGTGACGCGAGCTGGCTGGCCGACAACGCGACCGACTCCGGCAGTTCGTTCATCTGAATCGAACCGTACGGGCACTGGTCCGCGCACAGGCTGCAGCCAATGCACCAGTTACGAATCTGGATCTCGCCGCTGTCGCCTCGATTAATCGAACCGACCGGACAGCCAATCATGCAGACCGGGTCGAGGCACGATCGGCAGGTCAGTGGAACGAGATACTTTTCAAATCGCGGCCCGTCGAGATACAGCCGAGTGCGACCATCCGCGTGTGACGTCACGCAGGCATCGACGCACTGGCCGCAGCGAGTGCAGCGATCGAGGTCGATCAGCATCAGTCGCTGCCCCTGCACCAGACCGAGCTGCTCAAACTCTGGCGACTGCGACCGAATCTGAGCCTGGCCACCGACGGCAGCCGTCTGTGTCATATCCTTTGCCTGGTAACCAGCGACGATTTCGTCCACCCGCTTCTTCAGCACCGAAGACTGGTTAACCAGTTGCAGAAAATCGTCCTTCGCGATCTTCACCAGCTCGACACGCGACGGAACGGCCCCCGTGCGCGAGTCCGGCAGACGCTGATTCGCTCCGCCGTCCGGGTGGTCGTAGGCAAAGATTGTCGCACTTCGCGGAGCCTGCGTGACCACGCCAAGTTCGCCGAACGCGTCGCCCCGCCCCAGATAACTGAGTGTCCGCCGCGCCCCCGACGTTGCCGCCCGGCGAGGAATCCCGCCCGGATAAAGAAACTCGAGCAGCGAACGATGAAATGTCCGCGCTTCCAGTTCCGACCACTTCTTTGTTTCGTCGGGAAAGTGTTCGCAGTCGACCGCGACCTGTTCGTCGTCGACTGCGACGACAACGTCAACAGTCGTCTTACCAAACGTCGTGTGCAGAGTTCCGTTGCAGATAATGGAGTTCAATGCGCTGATCAGGGTCGTCTGATGCGCGGCATCCGATCCGGATTTCGCGCACTCCGTCGCGATCTTTCGGACCTCATCTGACAGCGCCGCCCACACGTGGCCGCCGATGGCGTCGTCCTTTTTGTCGACCAGCTCGCCACAGAGCTGTTTCCAGTGCTCGGCTTTGAACTCGCTGCCCCGCAGTCGCGTCCAGGCGTTTGCGACAACCTTGACCAGCCCGCTGCGGATGACGAAGAACGAATCTGAATCGTCACGCTCTTCAAAGATCACGGACCCGGCCTCGAAGTCGACCAGCTCGATCCGTTCCTTGACGGCGGCGAAGTCGGCTTCGGACAGCCCCCGAAAGATCGGCAACCGACGGACATGACCGTCCAGCACTCGACTTCGATAAATCGCGTCGAGTTTATCTTTGTACTGCGGATCGTTGTGGAGCATATCCAGCACGTTCCGCAGCATCTCCAGCAGGTAGCAGTCCTCGGACGCGATGACCGTCGCTGATCGCGGCGCCCGGTTCATGCAGCTCATCTCGCCAAACAGTTCGCCTTCGTGCAGCGGAGCCTGCTTCGTTCGCGAGTTAATGTCAGCAGGACCGTCGATCGGGATGAACTCCGGCAGCGACGACGACGAACTGCCTCGATGCAGCAGCCGATGCAGCAGTCCGCGTTTGGGCTCGTCATCACCGCCCAACAGCAGATGCGCCGTCGCGACGTGCCGCTCAGCAGGCCGAGTCTTTACCGCCTGCAGTCTCGCAGCTTTATCCCGCAGTTCCTTCAGCTCGTCCGTCAGGCTGCTGTGACGTTTCTTGAGATCGCGATCGCTCAGCGATTCGTAATAGAGATGAATGCCGGTCGCGTCGCCGCCTGCCGCACGCGCCGCTTGTAGTTTCTCGACGGACTCCAGCTGCTGCTCGCGGAGTTCGATCACGTCTTCGGTCGTGAGGATCGAATACGCGGTGGCTCCAGCGTCTCCCTGGCGAACCAGTACCCGGCCTTTGCGGCACTTGCGGAGCACGGTCGTTCCAGGGAAACGTGCGAACGACGGCTGCTTCTTAAGCTCCTCGAACAGATCGAGCTGCGCCAGCTCGTCTGCGGTAAGCAGTTCGTCGTCCGCGTCCAGCGGATCAGTCACCTCGGCCAGCTCGGCCGGGAGCATCGCTTCAGCCATAACGCGCCCTCTGATCTCCTCTCACAGATGTCGACAGGCTGAGACCCGCGAACGCCCACCGAAGTGGCCCAGATGATGCGTCCTTTCACTGGCCTGCGAAGCGCGGTCACCGTAGCGATTCGCGTTCGGACCGGCAAGGTTCTGTTCGACGCGAGTTCCATCATCGCACGTTGCAATCGGCAGTTTGAATGCCCCGTTTCGGTGCGATACCTTCCGACCAGGGCCGGGACAAATCCGGTCGACAATCACAGTCAACAATGCTCAGTACTTCCCTGGAAGGAGCCGTCGAAGCATGGCCAGAATCAATGCTCTGTTGCTGCTGCTGGCAGCCGTCACCGTCGCCAATCTGTCAGGCTGCTCGGGAGAAACGCCGACAGCTGGCCCGGCTGCGACATCGCCAGATACGGGCAGTGCGTCGGAAGCGGCACCGTCGGTTGATGAATCGCAGCCAGCAGACGACGGCATCGAAGCGACCACTGAAGGCAACACCGAGCCGCCGCTGTCCGACGTGACGTCCGCCGTTGCCGATGTCCCCACTGCTGTTGCTGGCCCGGAAAACGTGGATGCGGTATCCGTGTCCGTCGTCACGCCAGATCAGTTCGCCGAGGTCATTGCGAAGCACAAAGGCAAGGTCGTCTTCGTCGACTTCTGGGCGACCTGGTGCGTCCCGTGCCGCAAGGCATTCCCTCACACCGTTGAACTGGCAAAGAAGTATCCGGAGAAACTGGCCGTCGTTTCAATGGCCCTTGACGACGCTGACGCCAAAGAAGACGTCCTCGGCTTCCTGAAAGAGCAGGGCGCGACCTTCGACAATCTGATGTGTTCATTCGGAGGCGCCGACGAATCGTACAATGCCTACGAAATCCCCGGAGCCGCGCTCCCGTACTTCCGCATCTACGACCGCGAAGGCACGTTGAAGCACACGTTCGGCTACGACGCCGAAAACGACAAAGGCGTGGACGAGGCCGAAGTCCACAAAGCAGTCGAAGCTCTCATCGCCGCCGAATAGCAACCGCGGGAAGTGTCGCCCCACTCGATTCCTGGCACCCTCTCCCTCGCGAATGCGGCAGAGCAACCTTTCCACCCGGCTCGACGACTTCCGCATTCGTGGGGGAGAGGGCCGGGGTGAGGGGGCTTCCGCTCAATTCTCCAACCACACAAAAGGTCTTCCGGTTAACCCTCAATGAACTCACCCGTCGCCGCCTCCGCCCTGCTCTTCCTGGCCTTGTCACCAACTCTGCATGCCGCTGACGCTGCCCCCGGAAAACCTGCAGTTCCCGGCAAGCCACTGGCCGCCAAAGGCGAACTGCTGTTCGAGGACCACTTCGACCGCGACACGCTCGGCGAATGGAAACCGGTCATTCCCGGCTTCAAAGTCAGCGATGGCGTCCTGATCGGGACACAGGACAAGGCCGACCATGGAGCCGTCGGACGCGTTTACCGACCGATGAAAGATGTCGTTGTCGAGTTCCGCTTCCGCCTGGAAGGCTCGCCGCGGTTCAACGTCGTGTTCGACGATCAGAAGCACAAAGGCTCACACGCCGGGCACATCTGCCGCATCGCTTTCACGCCGAACGGCATCCGGCTGGGCGACGATAAAGAGGGCATCATGCGGAACGATATCTTCGAGGCCCGCCGCGACCCCGCCCGGAAGGAAGCTGCCGACGAACGGATCAAGGACCGAGCCTCCTGGTCGCCGCTGAAGATCGAACAGCAGAAGTGGTACGCCGTCGCCATCGAACTCGTCGGCGACCAGATGCGAGTGAGCGTCGACGGCAAGCCTGTTGGCTACCTGAAGTCACCGGGCCTGGCTCACGAAACCAAAACGAGCTTCCACTTCACCGTGTCCGATAAAGCGATCCACTTCGACGACGTCAGCATCTGGAAAGCGAAGTAGGGCCGGTTCCCACCGACCGATTGCTTGAGGTAACCGATAGAAATCGGCCCTGCGAAAAACTGACCACACACCGCCGGGCTCGCAAACCGAACCCGGCAGCGCATTGTGATCATCGAACCTGGTCACGAGTTCTCACGCACAAACTCGCCGAGCACTCCGTGCGCTTCAACTTCTTCGCGGTGCAGTTCCATTACCCGGCTTTGAAGTTGACTGAGCAACTCGTCGCACTCGTCTGGAGCCAGCGGGAAACCTGTGGCCGCTGACCGTTCAAGGTCGGTCAGCTCACTGGCAATCTCCCGCAATCGGGACAAGGCGTCGGCTCCGCCGCTGAGCACCAGTTCGGCACGTTCGGCGACGAGTTCCCGGAATCGGGAGAACAGCTCGCCGCGTCCAGGCAGCGCTGCTTCGGCAAGCGAATCCCAGGCATGTCCGAGCCGCTCGTAACGATCTGCCAGTTCGCCCAGTAGCGGTGCGTTGAGCAGCGGGCCAGCTTCGCGGAAGAACTCGGCATAGAGGGGTCGGCACAGCCCTCCGCCGGTTCCGTAGTGGATAAACGAGGCAATCGACGTCAGGCCTCGCCACAAATTGATGCCTGGCCGAAACATCTTCTCCCAGCTCTGCCTGTCCGCATTGCCGTGCAGCCGGATAGCCCAGGTCTTGAAGGCGTCGAGTGTGAAGCTCGCCGCCATCGCCTTACCGCCCGGCGGTTTGACGGCTCCGCGACCGATCAGCGTGTCGTGACAGGCCGCGACGCCCGCGACCACTGCTGATCGCAGATCAAACGGTTTGCCGGATTCGGTCACGCGCAGAATGCGGTTCTTCTGCTTCTTGATCCGAGCCCGCGACACCGCGAACACATCCAGCGGCACACGTTCCGGATCGTCGGCCAGATCGCCGATGACCGCTTCGGAAGTGGCGTCGTCGATCTCGTAAACCGTGACGACGTGGTAGAGCCCGCCAGCTGCGGACTCAGGCATGACGTATCTCGGAAGCCCGGCCCGGTCGACCCAGGCGACCACCGGCGAGCCTTCCGCCAGAGCCTCCCGCAACTGCTTGTCTGCCGCCTTCGCACCGCCGGCCTCCCTGACGTCAATGCTCACACCCAGCCGCTGGCAGGCTGCCTGTAGATACGCAAGGTCGTCCTGCCACAGATGCCGGCCCGCGACGAAGAACGACGAGAAATCTTCCTTCTCGTAACGGAAGGCAAAGACGCCGGCACCGACTCCCCCAGCAATGCCAAACAGCATCGCTTCGTTGAGGTCATCGACGCCGTCCGGTCGAACATTCGCCGCCTTCAGCAGGACGCGCAGCGCGGTTGTGGCGGGGACGTTGCCGGGCAGGTGAAATCCAGTGGGGCCGGTCGCGGCAGGCGGAGCGGCTTTGGCCAGCACATGGCGGCGAGCCACGGTGTAGCGTTCGCCCGTCTTATCCATGCGGGCGCGAATACGATCCTTGAGATGCTTCTGTC
>JAPOLP010000348.1 GCA_029977045.1 Planctomycetota bacterium | reverse complement strand
AGACCGCTGATGCTGCACCGCCAACCGACGAGGCTAAGACTGAAGCTGGCGAGTCTCCTTACACGCTGCAGAATCCGCCTGAGAAGTGGAAGCACGCCGGACCGGACTGGCATCGCATCGAGAAGATCCAGCCCGCTCAGTCTCAGCCAGTTGAGCCCGTCCGCAGGGACGCGAGCCTTGGCTTTCTCGTCCGCTGCAACCTGTTGGTTTTCGTGTCGAGCATCTGCGTCATGGTGCTCGAACTGACCGCCTCGCGGCTGATCGCGAAGCACGTCGGCAGCTCGCTCTACACCTGGACGTCGGTCATCGGCGTCGTGCTGGCGGGGATCACGGTCGGCAATTTCGTCGGCGGCTGGCTGGCAGACCGGTTTCGACAGGGGCGGATTCTTGGCTGGCTGTTTTTTCTGGCCAGCGCGTCATGCCTCAGTGTGCTGTGGCTCGACCGAGTCGTCGCGATGCAGCCGCGTCCAGAAGGGACCGACTGGCCGACGTGGGTTTTTCTGATCGTCGCTCAGATGTTCTTTCTGCCGGCACTGGCACTCGGAACGATCTCACCAGTCGTCGCCAGCCTTGCGATCCGTCGCAGCAAACGAATGGGGATGGCTGTCGGCAACGTCTATGCGTGGGGAGCGCTGGGCTCAATCATCGGGACATTTCTCACCGGCTTCTGGCTGATCGATCAGTTCGGAACGCGAATGATCATCGGCGGGACTGCCGGCGCGCTCGCGGTGCTCGGAATTCTGGTGACATCGGGACAGATCGTTTTCCGTACGGCTCTGGTGGTCGGCTGGCTACAGTTTCTTCTGATCACAACAGCCGCAGCCGCCGCGACCAGTCACTCAGTTGGTCACTTCGCAGCGCAATCGGCGCGGCTGTTCGCAAAACGTGACACCTCTCTGAGAAATCTGGCTGCGTGGTATCGGGACGGCACTCAGCCACAGCTCGATTCCGAGTCCCGCGACGCACTGAAGACGCGGCAGGATCTCGAGTCGCTGGCGGGTATCGCGACGAATGCGGCTGACGACTTTCGACGCTGGTGTCGGTCTGGCAACCGCCAACACATGGATGATGGCATCAGGAAGACGGTCGAGGCATTGATCACGGCCAGCGACGCAGATGTCGAAACCGTCCGTGACTGGAGATCGCGCGGTCACAGCATCGGGCTGACGCTGAACGAACTCGGGCTGCTGCTGTATCTGCGCAGCGATCTGCCCGGCGAGTACCACGACGAAAGCAATTACTCGTACATCAACGTGTCCGCCGACTATGACGACGACTTCGGTGCGTCGGTGCGGCAGTTGCGACTCGACAAGCTGGTTCACAGCTACTTCGATCCAGAAAACCCGACCGAGCTGTACTACGAGTACGAGCAGATTTATGCAGAGGTCACCGACCGAGTCATGCGGGGGAGGTCACGTTCGATCGAAACGATCATCGAGCCATTTGCAGGTCGCGATGCAATCACGGCTGCACTGCCTGACTGGGCAACGTTCGACGCTGGCACAAACACACTGTCACTGACCGCAAACCTGACGGCGGAGCGCCGTCGCGAACTGCTCGCGCTGGCTCCTGTCGGCGACTACTGGCTGGCGATTGAAGACCTGGCCGACCTGACTCGCGACGACGAATGGGGCGGCTTCAGCTCAGTTAAACTCGACGCTCTGCCCGACGGCGCCGCTGCGAACTCCTTCGTGAGCGATCGGCTGACGTTTGAAGCGACTTTCAAAACGCTCAACGTGTTCCGCGTGCTCGATGGCGACGATGTCGACAGACTGTGCTCAGCAGGTTCCGCCGCGGACTTCGCGAGCTGGCGTAACGCGGTGAACTCGCTGTCCGCGGAAACTCAACCAGCCGACACATTCTTTATCGGCGGCGGCGGGTTCATCTTCCCTCGCTGGATCGAGCACTTCTATTCGCCACAGTCGCGGATCGTCGTCGCGGAACTCGACCCGGCTGTGAAAGCCGCCGTGCAGCGAGAGATGGGGTTGCCGCCCGATGATCAGACTCGAATTCGGACGCTGATCGGCGATGCAAGAAACACCGTCGACGACCTGTTGCGAGCGAATCAGCGGCTCGTCACGAGTGGCCAGCCCGCCGAGCTGTACGACTTCGTTTACGGCGACGCGTTTAACGATTTCAGCGTTCCCTGGCATCTGACGACGCGTGAGTTTGCCGAGAAAGTGCGTTCGCTGCTGAAGCCGGAAACCGGCGCGTACATGATCAACGTGATTGATCTGTGGCCGCGAACGGTGTGGCCAAAGCCGCTCAAAGGAAAATACCAGGCTGGTCTTGCCGACGGCTTTCCTGCCGCACTGACGGTCGACTTCGACGACGAGGGCGACCTCGTCAGCGACATTTACTGGGAAGCCGTGCCACGAAATCTGGCTGGCTTCGAGGCGAGTGCCCACGGCGACGGAACGCAGCATTTTGCGGTTCGTGGAACCATGTCTGACGAACTACTCACCCAGCTTAAGCAACTCACGTCTAAAGACGGCTCGGTGGAGTTTCTCGCAGTGCTTGACGATCTCTACCGCCGCTCGCGCGAGCAGCGTGGCGGGAGGTTCCTCGCCAGCTGCACGACGACGCTCGCGGATGTCTTTCCGTACGTTTACGTCTTCAGCACCAGTCCCGCAGCTTCGTCTGAAGGGCGAGACACGTTCGTGCTGGTCGCGTCTCTGCAGCCACTGAAGCTCGACAATCTGGAGAGCGATGGCACTCACTGGACCGATCCACCATTCGCCGCCATCGAAACGCTGGCGAACGGATCACAAACGAAGAGCGGCCAGATGGAGTCTCTGCTGGCGACTTCGCGGGGCCTGATTCTGACCGACGATTTCGCTCCAGTGGACAACCTGCTACGCCCAGTCTTTTCCAGGCAGGACGACTGAGTCAGCGGAGTTGCTTCCACTGTCGCGCGTCATCGCGGTCCGTTAACGAGCGACGAGTTCCAGCTGCTTTGAGATTTCGTCCAACAGCGCGTCCGGATCGACGGGTTTGGTCAGCCAGGCATTACAGCCGGCTTTCAGACTCTTCTGCAGGCTGGCTTCAAAAGCGTTCGCCGTCACAGCGATCACGGGGATCTCGATACCCGATTGTCGTAGCCGTTCGGTGGCCTGATAACCGTCCATCACAGGCATCTGCAGATCCATCAGCACCAGATCGAAGTCCTGTGCCTCGATAGCGTCGAGCGCCTTCTGGCCGTTTTCTGCTTCAACGATTTCAAAGCCCGCTCGTTTCAGCAGCAGTCGCAGATAACGCCGGTTCGTGACGACGTCGTCAACGATCAGCAGCCGACCGCGGTGCGGCGCCTGTTGAGTGGGCAATCGCGGTGCTGCCACTTCACTGAAAACCGCGGGCGCTGCAGAGGTGCCAGGGAAGCGATCATTCATCGGCGTGGGGTCGATGATGACAGTAAAAGTGCTCCCGACCCCAAAGACACTGGTGACGGTCAGGCTGCCGCCAAGCAGTTCGGCAAGCGACCGGCTCAGCGTCAGGCCAAGTCCGGTACCGCCGTACTGGCGAGTCGTCGAACTGTCAGCCTGCACGAACGGCTCGAAGATCGCTTCCAGGCGATCCGGGGCGATGCCGATACCGGTATCGGTAATGTTGATGGCAAGTTTCTGCTGTGGCTCTGCTGAAGGATCGTTCGACTTTCGCAGTTCGCAATCGACACAAATGCTGCCACGCGACGTGAACTTAATCGCGTTGCCGATCAGGTTCAGAAGAATCTGCCGCAGACGGAAACGGTCCGTTGTGATGACACCAGGAATTTCATCGGACACCTGGGCCATTAGCGCGGTCTCACGTTCCGCAGCTTTGGGGCTCAGCAGACCAACGACTTCTGTAATCACGGACCGCAGTTCGCAGGGTTGCCGGTCGATTTCCATCCGACCCGTTTCGACTCTGGAAACGTCCAGGACTTCGTCGACCAGTTCGACGAGATGTCGTCCGCTGTTGACGATGATCTCCAGATATTCCGCCGTGTCGCCGGGCGAGACGCTGCCGCGACGCATGATGTCCGCGAATCCCAGGATGCTGTTGAGCGGCGTGCGGATTTCGTGCGTCATATTTGCCAGGAACTGGCTCTTAGCACGATTCGCGGATTCGGCCTGCTCGCGAGCGTGATGCAGCGACTTCTTTGTCTCTTCAAGCTCATGGATGATCTCGGCGGAGTGCACAATCGCGTCAGCCTGGGCTTCCGCCTGTTTCCTGTTCTGCTCCTCAGCGCGCTGCAGTCGCTGACGGCTCGACTCCATTTCCATCTTCAGCCCGCGAAGCGTCGACTGGAAGTGAGCCCAGTGAGTTGCCTTCGCCTCGTCGTCGTTCGCGCAGTGAATGATCACGGCCGCGTCCAGCTCCAGGCGGGCGGTCAGTTCATCAAGAGTGTCGAACGAACGGTCCATCAAACGTTTTGCGATCCGAGGTGTTGTGGTTCTGGTGCGAGTTGAACGACTGTCCGATAGTTGGCAGCAGGACGACCAAACGATCCGCTCGCCAGCGCAGTTGCCCCGCCAGACTCTGAAACCTAGGTCAGCGGGCGGTCTCTTTTCTGGCTGCCGCAGCCGGGACCGGAAAGATGCGGGAAGGCGAAATTGGTGTCGGCTCTTCAACCCGCACAACCGGAATCTCTCGTACGGGATTTGCCGGGAACTGACCGGTACAAGTCCGGACGCGAGACTCTCGACAACCCTATTGAGCTGGCGTCTTTCCGCCAGCATTCATCGAGTGAAACGTTGCTTCACAATCCTGTCAGCGACGGTTCTGCCCAAAACAAAGACACCCCGGAAGCCGTTGTCGGCTGCCGGGGTGTTTGTCAGTTTGAGATCGCAACGCAGTGGAAAGACCATTTTGTTGCGAGGTCGCAGGTTACTCGGGCGAAGTCGTCAGAGCACTGCCGTCTGGAGTCGAAGGCAGAACCGTCGACGTCTTGCCATTCTCATCCTGGAAGAGGATGAAGAAGCCGCCACCGCCGCCGCTCTTGATGTCGTTGGCGTTGTAGATGAACTCGGCGTTCTGCCGCTTGTCGATCTGCTCGATCAGCCGTTCAAGATGCGCCAGCGTGTAAGCATCGATCTTGTCTCGGCCCTTCAGAACGTTCTCGACACGACCGCGAATCCGGTTGAGTTCGAACGCTGCCAGGTTCGAGATCGGCTTGTCGGCTTCGGTCTGAACAGTACCCGGCACGCTGAGGTCGATCAGGCGTTCCAGGTGTTCCTGCTGCAGGTTGCGTCGCAGGCTGGAGACCAGTGGGACACGCGTGGTGTACTGCTTGTCGGGAGCCTTTTCGACTTCCTGCCAGATGGCGTCCGTCAGTGCCTTCAGAACGTCCGGCAGCGTCAGGGCATCCTGATCAGCCGGCACTCGCAGTTCGTTGTCATAGATGCGACGCAGCGTCGTCGGATTCATGACCATCGTCAGCGTTGAAGCCTGAATGCCAATGATCTTGTCGTGGACCGGGTAGGTGGCTTCGTCATTGAAGGCCGAGAAGCCGTCGCCGTCGAGCCACTTATCAACGCTCATGTGATTGAGCAGGTCTGGCGACAGGCCGAAGGCGTCGTCGAAGAACGTGTTTTCGATGACGAACTTCAGTGCGGCACGCTGCTTATCTGCAGGAACGACAGCCACGGGATCACCCGCATCCTTGTCGCCCTTCAGCGAACGGCTGGTGAAGGCACCGCCCAGCCAGTTGGCCATCATGCTGGTGACTCGTGATTGCAAGCTGAGGGTCAGAGAGTAGCCCCAGCGTGCGCGAGCCCAGCTTTCGCCGTCCTTGACGAAGTCCTTCACCAGACGCTTCCGCTGATTCTGCACCAGCGTGATCTGATTGTGGGCGTAATCCAGCGGCTCTTTCGTGAAGTCGTAGCGGCGAGACCGTGGATCCGGACCGCCCGTTTCTTCATCCGTTCCGTAAATCAACTGCGGCTCGTTAACGCGGGCCAGAATCGACTTCAGATCGTTCGACAGCGTGTAGCCGTATTCGATCGCCCATTCGTCGTACGGGCCAATTCCGATCATCGACCAGTCGCCCTGCTTCTGGGACTTTTCAGCCCGCAGGTTGATTGGCAGATAATCCATGACCGAGCCAGCCAGCGGCTTTTTGCCGATGACTTCGTCGCTGTTCATTTCCTCGAACGAGTAAACGCTCGACGCCTTGAAGTTGTGACGCAGGCCGAGTGTGTGGCCGACTTCGTGAGCGACCAGTTCGGCGAGCAGCGGGCCGATAAACGACTCCGGCATCTCGTCGAGAATCTGCTCGTCCTTCTTAGGCTCGGGTTTGGACTCTTCCTTCTTCTCTTCTTCTTTCTTTTCAGCGTCCTTCTTTTCCTCGTCCTTGCCGTCCTCTTCTTTCTCGTCGTCCTCTTTCTTCTCTTCGTCGTCCTTCT
>JAPOLP010000936.1 GCA_029977045.1 Planctomycetota bacterium | reverse complement strand
CCAGCGATGAAACTGGTCGACCAGGCAGACGTCAACACTCTGTTGAGCCGACAGTCCGATCCGCGCTCTCATGAATGCAAAGACGTCCGGTCCTGGCCGGTTGGCGGATCGTGAGTCCAGCCAGAGCTGGTGAAACTCAACGGCGATCGGACGCAGCAGAAACTTTTCTTCGATCTGTTGTCCGGTGGAAGCCATGATCGGCTGCGGAGTCGGCGCAGATTGATTCGCCGTATTCGACATGCCGTGGCTCCGCAGGATGAATTTCGTCGGTCGATCTGCCAGCAGGCAGTGTTTTGCGTCCAGACTGGTGTCCGAAACGACGCCCGATCATACCCTGATTCAGTCGGGATCTTCCCTCGTCACCCCGGACGTTTCTCGGGAATTCCAGAATGGCGGAATTGGAGCCAGGTCCGATCAGACGACCGTGTCAAGGTGAGGTCTAAACAGGCATGGCCGAACGGGCTACTTCCAGTAGACCTTCGTCACAAACAGGAAGACTATCGGCGTGACGATCAACGTGGCCAGTGACGGTAGAAAGCTGGAGAAGTTCAAGGCGGGGAAGTTTGCCTTCAGGAAGAACTGGTCGATCAGCACGGGGCCGATAAAGCCCCACATCATCATGATCATGCCGAGCTGTTTGCGCTGCCGCTGCTCGTCCTCGGGCAGGTCGGAAAAACGTTTCGAGCCGCCGGTCGATTTCGCGGCCTTCTTTTTCGGCTTCTTTTTCTTTTCTGCTTCGCCTGCTGAAGAATCGCCGACCGGTAGTTCCTGGTCGGACGCCTCTATCGCAGCGAGTGCCTCGTCCATTTCCGCGAAGTACTGATCGATTCCGGTGCGAATTCCGCTGGGCGTTGCCAGGACGCGGCGCATCGGAAGGCCGTAACGCAACCGAAGCTCTTCTTCCAGTTCGGGTGTCGGGTCGTCAGTGCAGGCGACGAGCAGCATGTTGTCGTCGATGAACAGCGGCAGGATCCCGTTTCGCTGGCAGACTTTCTGCGGGACTTTCTGCAGCACGCGGAAGGCGGGAACGAGATCCTCCAGGTCGACAAACGGCAGCTTCAATTCCGCGGCGAGCGCCTGCGTCGCGGTTTCTTCGTCGACGAGCTTCATCTGAATGACTGCGTCTCGCATCGACAGTCCGCGCAGGTCTGCGAACTGCTGAGCTTCCTTTGCCTGATCGCGATCGATGTGTCCCTGCTTGATCAGCACGCGTTCCATCGGAATCGTGCCGGTTTCGTCTTCGGGAAACTCGCGGCCCTGGCTTTCGTCGTATTCGCGTTTTCGCTCGGGGTCAGTCAGGCACAGCATGGCCTTCGCGAGTTCGTTCAGCACCTGCTGCGAGAGCACTGAGTACTGGCCGGTCGCGTACTTGCGGACGTGAGCATTCAGCTTCTTGTAGTTGTTACGAATCTTCGTCGTGTCGTCTTCAAACTGGACGACACGCAGCATTGTGTAGTTGTCGGGCGGGCGAGGGCCGTCGGGAATTCCAAGCCATTCCTTGTAGGGATCCACGGTCGCTTCCTTCCTCGTCGATGTGGCCGCCGGGGCTGATGACCCGGTTCGCGGCTGACTGAATCAATGACCCGAATGACGCTTGATTCGGGCCGGGATGAACGGCAAACAGCGGAAGCAGCCTGTCGACTGCCTCCGCTGTTTGGAATGATGGGCGGGAATTCGACAGTCGGTTACTCGACTTCGTACCCAGTGGCCAGTGCTGTCAGCACGTCGATGTTTTCGTCACTGGAAGCCTCGTTCTGACGGACGATTTCCGTGGCCGCTTCCTTGTTGCCAGTCAGTTCTCTGGCGGAAACGTGAATTCGGCCAGCCGCGTCGTAGCGATAGGTGACTTCAACCGGTGAGCCTTTCGGCAGACCAGCCGGCAGATCGTAAATGCGGAAATCGCCGATCAGTTCGCAGGCCAGCGGATCGATCGCGTCGCCTTCGAGCACCGACACATGAATTCGCTGCTGGTTGTCCGAGTTCGTGACGAAACGCTGAGTCTTCTCGAACGGAATCGCGGTGTTCTTTGGAATCATGATGTGGTTGATCTTCCGCGACCGATCGTTCGGGTCGGTGATCTTCACACCCAGCGAGTGCGAGTTGACGTCGGTCGTGCTGACCGAGCGCAGCCGATCGATGACGCTGCGGGCCATGCGGGACTCGCCGCCGGTCAGGCGTGCTTCCAGAATGGCGGCGTGAATAGCGGCACCGCGGGCAACGGCTTCTTCAGGAACAACGTCGCGGCTTGGCTTCCTGCCGCAGACTTCGATCAGCATCTGATCGACAACCGGCATGTTGGTTGAACCGCCGACGACGACGATATCGTCCAGGTTTTCCCGATCGATTCCGGCCTGCTGAATCACGAGTTCTGTTGTGTCGCGAGTTCGCTGCATCAGGTCGGCGGTCATTCGCTCGAAGTCGCCGCGTGTCAGCGACAGTGTGAGTGACTTGCCCTGATAGTAGACGTTGACTGGCGTCTGCGACTTTGTACTCAGTTCACGCTTGGCCTTTTCGCAGTCCTGCGACAAGGTCTGCAGTGTTTCCGGATCCTCACGCGGATCGGCGCCGTGCTTCTTGGCGAACTGTTCCGAGACGTGATCGACGATGCGGCGGCTCCAGTCGAGACCACCGAGCATGACGTCACCGTCCGTCGCCAGAACCTTGAAGCTGGTTGGCGTGTAACGAACGACCGTGACGTCGAACGTACCGCCGCCGAGGTCGTAAACGAGGATCGTCTTTTCGACCTGAGCGAGGTCGGCGCGACCGAGTTCGCCTTTCTCCCAGGCGTACGCCAGCGTGGCGGCGGTCGGTTCGTTGATGATGTCGATGACGTTCAGGCCAGCGATGCGGCCAGCATCCTGAGTCGCCTTACGCCGCACATCGTTGAAGTAGTACGGCACGGTGATAACGGCATTGGCGATCGGGCCGATGTGCTTTTCGCCGTCCTGCTTCATCTTTTTGAGGATCAGGGCGGAGATGAATTCCGGCGTCAGCTT
>JAPOLP010000418.1 GCA_029977045.1 Planctomycetota bacterium | reverse complement strand
GTGACTGGCGGTTGTACTTCCTCTACCGCGACCGGTTGGAGAAGGTGACGGTCGACGACGTCCGTGCCGCCGCGAAGAAGTACCTGGTTCGCAATAACCGAACCGCCGGCGTCTACATCCCAGAAAAGGAAGCTGACCGAGTCACAGTTCCGGAGTCGCCGTCGCTGGCCGAGATGATCGGTGATTACAAAGGCCGCGAAGCGATCGCCCAGGGCGAAGAGTTCGACGTATCGCCGGACAATATCGAAGCCCGCACCATGCGGGTTGCTCCGGCTGAGGGATTCAAAGTTGCCTTCCTGCCGAAGAAGACTCGCGGCGAAACCGTCAACCTGCGGCTGACGCTGCGGTTCGGCACCGAAGAGTCTCTGCAAGGCATGTCGACGCTGGCCGAGTTCCTTGCTCCGATGATGACTCGCGGCACGGAAGAAATGTCGCGGCAGGAACTGAAGGACGCGCTCGACGAAAACCTGGCAACGCTCGGCGGCAGCAGCTCTGCCGGCTCGGCGACGTTCTCGATTCAGACCAAGCGGGACAAGCTGCCAACGGTGCTCGGGTTCCTGACGCAGGTGCTCCGCAAGCCAACGTTTCCGGCAGACGAACTGGAGATCATGAAGAACGAGCAGATCTCAGGGCTCGACGAAGCGAAAACCGACCCTCAGTCGCTCGCCAGCCGCGAAGCTCAGCGGAAGATTTCGCCGTACAAGGCAGGGCATCCACTCTACACGCCGACGATTGAAGAGGAGATCGAACTCATCAAAGCCGTCACGCGTGAGCAGCTCGCCGATCTGCACGCGAAGTTCCTGAACGCTCAGCACGGGGAGCTGTCGATCGTCGGCGACTTCGATCCGCAGGAGACGATGAAGTCGCTGCGACCGGCTTTGGCCGGCTGGGAGTCCGGCGAGCCGTACGTCCGCATCGAACGACGCGGCGATTACGAGATCAAACCGGAAACGGTCGCGATCAACACGCCGGACAAAGCGAACGCGATGTACTTCGCGGCGACCATCTTCCCGATGAGTGACGACGATCCGGATTACCCGGCACTGATCGTTGGCAACCATGTTCTGGGCGGCGGAGCACTCGCAAATCGTCTGGCAAACCGCGTCCGCCAGAAGGACGGACTGTCGTACGGCATCCGTTCGAGCGTCAGTGCGGCGGCGATCGACAAGCGAGCGATCTTCTACATCTACGCAATCTCGAATCCCGGCAACATGGAGAAGGTTAAGGCGGCGATCCTCGAAGAAGTCAACCTGCTGCTTGAAAAGGGCGTTACCGAGGAAGAACTGGAAGCGGCGAAGAAAGGCTGGCTGCAGAACCAGGAAGTCGGTCGCAGCCGCGACGGCAGCCTGGCCTCAACGCTCAGCGAGACTTCATACGCCAACCGGACGATGGAATATTTCGCTGGCCTGGAGACGAAGGTCGGCTCGACAACGGTCGAGCAGGTCAACGCCGCCATCCGCAAATACCTCGACCCGAAGAACCTGGTCATCGTGACCGCCGGCGATTTCGAGAAGGCGAAGGCCGACGAGTAAGAAACGAGCTGGCTATGAATCTTAGAGACCACAATGAGCCCCGGCGTTTACGTCGGGGTTTTCTTTACTGACGGAGACTGACCGACGATGAAAAACATCCGCCATGCCGCGCTGCTGCTCTTTGCTGTGTTGAATTCAGGCGTCTTGCTGGCCGAATCAATTTCGCTGCCGCGAGCGACCCCGGAGTCCCAGGGCATTTCGTCTGCCGCGATCCGCAGCTTTTTGGAAGCGGCGAACGAGCAGGTGACGTCGATGCACAGCTTCATGCTCGTGCGGCATGGCAAGGTTGTCGCCGAAGGCTGGTGGGCGCCGGAAGCCGCGAACAAGCCGCACATTCTCTGGTCGCTGAGCAAGAGTTTCACCTCGACAGCGGTTGGACTGGCGGTTGCCGAAGGGAAGCTCGACATCGACGACAAGGTGCTGAAGTTCTTCCCGGAGGATGCTCCCGTTGAACCGTCCGAAAACCTGAAGGCGATGCGGATTCGCGATCTGCTGACGATGTCTGCCGGACACGCCGCCGAACCGTGGTGGAGCGGTGACGACGTGTGGACGAAACGGTTTCTCGCCGAGCCCGTTGTTCACGAGCCGGGCTCCAACTTCCGCTACAACACGCCGGCTACCTACATGCAGTCGGCGATCGTGCAGAAGGTCACCGGCCAGACGGTCGTCGATTACCTGACGCCTCGACTGTTCGAGCCGCTGGGCATCGACAAGCCGACCTGGGACAAGAGCCCGCAAGGCATCTCGATCGGCGGTTACGGGCTGTATCTCAAGACCGAAGACATTGCGAAGTTCGGACAGCTTTATCTGCAGAAGGGTCAGTGGAACGGGAAGCAGCTCATTCCTGCGGACTGGGTCGCTCTCGCCACAAGCAAGCAGGTCGAGAACGACAAGGCTCCGAGCGCCGGCAATCCCGACTGGCGGCAGGGTTATGGATTTCAGTTCTGGCAGTGCCGGCACGGAGCGTTCCGCGGCGACGGCAAGGACGGCCAGTTCTGCATCGTGCTGCCGAAACAGGACGCGGTCATCGCAATCACGGCACTGACCGGCAACATGCAGAAACAGCTCGACCTGATCTGGGAGCACCTGCTGCCTGCCTTCCACGACGAGCTGCCTGAGAATCCCTCGGGGCACGAGCGGCTGCAGACGACACTCGCCGACCTGAAGCTGTCCGATCCGTTTTTGCAGTCACCGTCGTACGTCGGTCTTCCAAAGACACCCGACCACGCGACGACAAACCGGGCGTTTCAGGGCATACCAAGTATGGCAGTTGCTCCCGGCGGGCGGCTCTGGGCGAACTGGTATGCCGGGATCACGCCCGGTGAGGATCAGAACAATTACGTTGCCGTCTCAACCAGCGGTAACGACGGCAAGACCTGGCGGGAAGTGCTGGCCATCGACCCTGACGGTCCCGGCCCGATCAGGACATTCGATCCGGAACTCTGGGTTGCTCCAACGGGCCGGCTGTTCGTGTTCTGGGCTCAGTCGCAGGGCCACGATGGCTCGGTTGCTGGAGTCTGGTGCGTGCACACCGACAACCCCGATGACGAAACGCCCGCCTGGAGCCAGCCGCGTCGATTGACCGACGGCATCATGATGTGCAAGCCGGTGGTGCTCACTACGGGCGAGTGGATCCTGCCCGCGTCGACCTGGCGAGCGACGGACAACAGCGCCCGGATGATCGTCTCGACGACACTCGGTCGAAGCTGGTCACTGCACGGTGCCTGCAACGTACCGAAAGGCGATCGGGCGTTCGACGAGCACATTATCACCGAACGCAAGGACGGCTCACTCTGGCTGCTCGCTCGCACAAAGTACGGCATCGGCGAGAGTGTCTCGACCGATCGCGGTAAGACATGGCCAGACCTGACGCCGTCGAAGATCGCTCACCCGAGTGCTCGCTTCTTTATCCAGCGGCTGAACTCCGGCAATCTGCTGCTGGTCAAACACGGCGGCATCGACCAGAAGATCGGTCGCTCACACCTGACCGCGTTTGTCTCGAAAGACGACGGCCAGACATGGAGCGGCGGCCTGCTGCTCGATGAACGCAGCGGAGTCTCGTACCCCGACGGCCAGCAGACAGCCGACGGCCAGATTCGGATCATTTACGACTTCAGCCGCACCGGATCGCGGCACATCCTGATGGCAACGTTCCGTGAAGAAGACGTCGCCGCCGGCAAGCCGGTCAGCAGCGACATCAAACTGCGACAGCTCGTCAGCGAAGCATCCGGCGGCCAGGAAAAGAAACCCGAACCCGTCCGCGACAACGCCGACGGCGAAGCTCTGCGTCGCGACAAAGCCGGCTCGTTCAGCACGGCGAAGTTTCAGGCAGACAAATTCAGCACAGGCACGAAGCTCTTCACCGACCGCACCTACGTGCTGGAAGACGACCTGCCGACCTTGAACGGTGCCAGCTTTCTGCGCATCCCACTCGACGGTCGTAAAACACTGACCTGTGACCGGGCCGGTACCGTCTGGTTCCTCACGCCGGTTCCAGACCGCAACAAGGACTCGTGCAGCGTCGAGCTGACAAAGCAGGGGTTAAAGAAAGTCAGCGTGCGCGAGGTCCGCCTGTTCAATCCAAAATCAACGGCGAGCTTCTGCACGCTCTACCAGAAGGACTGCCAGGACGGCGAAGCCATCACCGTCGGCAAGTGGGCAGTCCCGCTGTTTCTGCCGTAGCTCAATGATTCTGTGGTACATGCTTCTGACAAAATGATTGAATACAGAATCATGATGTCGGACAGCAGGCAGTCATCGAGCTTCCCTCGTGACCTGCGTCGCATCAGGCCTCTTCTCGAAAGACCGGGATGAAACTCCAGATACTGACACTTGCAGTGGTTTCGGTTCTTCTGCAAATCGCCGCACCCCTTCATGCTCAACAACCAGCACTTCCTGAGCCCGCCATTCCAGGTCTGAGGTACTACTACCCGCCAGAGAAGGTCGAACCGCGAGTCATCGAGACTGACGTCTGCATTTATGGCGGAACGTGTGCTGGCGTTGTTGCGGCGGTTCAGGCGGATCGGATGGGGCAGCGGGTTGTGCTGCTCGAGTTCGGCAAGCATCTGGGCGGGTTGAGTTCCGGCGGACTGAGCCATACCGACGGCGGCGACAAGTCCGTCTGCGGCGGGATCGCTCGCGAGTTTTACAACCTGATCGGCCAGCACAGCTTTCGCCCGTCAGAAGCCGAAGCGGCATTCGAGAAACTGCTCGAACCGACCAGGGTGGTCGTCCACAAGCTCGCGCATCTGGATCGAGTCGAAAAGGATGGCTCGCGAATCGTTTCAGTCACGATGGAAGACGGGCTGACCGTTCGAGCGAAGCAGTTCATCGATACGACGTACGAAGGCGATCTGCTCGCGCGAGCCGGCGTCTCGTGGCACGCGGGCCGCGAAGCGAACTCCGTTTACGACGAGACCTACAACGGCATCCGCACTCCCGGTCAGGGCGGGCACAACTGGCCGGCGAAGGTCGATCCGTACCGCGTCGCCGGTGATCCGTCGAGCGGTCTGTTACCGCGAGTGAATGACAATCCCGGAACGCCGGGCGACGGTGACGATCGCATTCAGGCGTTCTGCTTCCGCATGTGTCTGACGAAGAAGGACCCGCTGCCGTTTCCGAAACCGACCGTCTACCAGCCCGAGGAGTACTAACTACTGGCCCGGCTGTTCGAGTCTGGAGCCAACCCATATTTCGGCTGGAGCCTCGACACGAACAACCATCACCTGTTTCGCGGGGCGTACTTCATCGACTTCGTCGGCGGCAATTACGGCTGGCCGGACGCGAGCTGGGTCGAGCGGGAACGCATCTTCCAGGCTCACGCGAACTACCAGATCGGCGTGATGTGGTTTCTCGCCAAGAGCGACCGTATTCCCGAACCGCACCGCAGCGAAATCCGCCAGTGGGGACTGCCGCGTGACGAATACGTCGATACCAGCGGCTGGACGCACCAGCTTTACATCCGCGAGGGCCGGCGGATGGTCAGCGACTACGTGATGACGCAGCACAACTGTCAGGGCCGCGAAGTTCCCGAGGACTCGGTCGGCCTGGCGTCGTACAACATGGACTCGCACCACTGCCAGATGACGGTCGTCGACGGCTCTGTCCGCAACGAAGGCAATGTC
>JAPOLP010000505.1 GCA_029977045.1 Planctomycetota bacterium | reverse complement strand
TCCTGATGCGCGACATGACGGACACGATGTACGACCCACTGAAGCGGCCGTTCGTCAGCCACTTCACTGGAACCGACCTGATCGTCGATCACATCGAAAAGTGGGTCTGCCCGACGGTCACCAGCGACCAGCTTCTCGGCGGCCAGCCGTTCAAGTTCAAGAATGACACTCGCAAGCACTGCGTGATCGTGATGGCCGAGCAGGAGTACCTCACCAACGAGTCACTCCCGAAGTTTGCTCTCGCGAATCTCGGGCACGACTTCCGAGTCAGCTACGTCTTCGCCAACGAAGAGGAACGCAACGATCTGCCGGGCATCGACGTTCTGTCCGACGCCGACGTGCTGCTGCTGAGCGTCCGCCGCCGCGTCCTCCCGCCCCAACAGATGGCCGTTGTCAAGAAGTTCCTCGAAGCCGGTAAGCCGATCGTCGGCATCCGCACGGCGAATCACGCCTTCTCGCTGCGCGGCAAGACGCCGCCGGAAGGACTCGTCGCCTGGGAAACGTGGGATGCGGACATTTTCGGTGGCAGTTACACCAATCATTACGGCAACGGTCCGCAGGTCGTTCCGTCGGTTCCCGACGGAGTCGCAGGGCACCCGATTCTCAAGGACGTCGACGTCAAAGCGCTGCGCGGCATTGGTTCGCTGTACGTTGTCAATCCACTGGCCGATTCCGCGAAGCCACTGCTACTCGGAGCGATTCCCGACAAACCTGCCGAGACGATCGCCTGGACGAACACAACAAAGTTCGGTGGGCCGTCGTTCTACACATCGCTGGGTCACGTCGGCGATTTCGAGCAGCCTGCTTTTCAGCAACTACTGAAGAACGCTTTGCTGTGGGCGGTCAGTGCCAACGAATGATGCGAATGCCGCGAATGAGTAGAAGTCTTCAGACCTTCATTCGCAACATTTGCCCGATTCGTTGGCAGCTCTACTTGCCAGCTTCGTCGACCAGTTCTCGCTGCAGCGCAACAAACTCCGGCCTGGCCCGCAGTGGTGCAAACTCCGGTTCGGCTTTCAGTGCCTGCAGCATCGCATTGAGATACGGCGGTGACTGTCTGGCAGCCTCTTTGGCGTTTCGCAGCAATGCCGCTATCTGAGCGAACAGAAGTGGCGAGTTCGTCTTTCGTTGCTCGTCAGTCAGTCTCCCGTCGTGTTCCATCAGCACGAGTATCTGTGCATAAACAGTCGCGGCGTTGTGGTAGAGCGCGAAACCCTGTGGCCCAACAGCTTTGGCCTGTTCTTCGATGGCCGGCATGGCTGGCTTCATCGTCTGCAGCGCTGCCTGCCAGTCACCAAGTTTTGTCTGCGTCAGCGCAAGTCCCGTCAGCGTGTGTGGGTCGCCGTTGTTCTGCGAGGCCGACGCCTCGAAGTCGGCTTTCGCCAGTTGCAGGTTCTCGGTCAGGAGCAGCCAGCCGCGTTGAGTCAGCACGCCGGCCTGGCCCGGGTTGAACATCAGCGACAGCGTGTAGAAGTCGTTCGCTTCGCGTTTCTTCCGCTGCAGGTTTTGTGCGGTGGCCATCCCGTTGAAGACGATGTCCGGAAATTCGAGGTGTTTCTCAATGTCCGCGTTGACCAGCTTGATGTACTCATCAAACCGTTGGCTGGCCTGTTCGGCGTTACGCAGTTGCAGATGCGTCTCTGCCAGGTCGCGAACGATTCGTCCGTCGTTTGGCGTGAGCTGATGGGCCTGTTCATAGGCAGTCAGCGCTTCGTTGTAATTGCCAAGTTGAAAATGAATCAGCCCGATCCGGTGCAGTGTAAAGGCCCGGCGGACACCGTTTGGCTCGACGGTCAGGTGCTTCTGGTAGCTCGCAAGCGCTCCCTGCGTATTGCCGGCGCGTTCTTCGATTCGACCGCGTAACTGGTGAATGCCGGGATGGTCGGGTGCCCGGTCGGTTTGAGCCGCGATCGCAAGTGCGTCGAGTGCCGCCCCGTAATGCTCCTGAGCTTTCTGCAGTTGTTCGAGTTCCGGCAGTTTGTCGAAGGGGCCCTCGGCGTCAGACATTTGCCGAGCGATTTCGAAGTGAGCCGTCGCGATGTTGATGTGTGGCTGCGCGGCGTTCGGTCCAAGCTTGGCAGCTCGTTCGAACTGAGTCAGCGCTTCCTCGAAGCGACCGGCGACCGTTAGAACGACTCCTCGGTTGATCGGAATGTTGTAGAGATCGCCATCGAGTTCTTCAGCAGCGTCAAAGTCTTCCAACGCTGCGTCGACACGTTGAAGCTGGGCGTTGCAGAGCCCGCGCAGCATTCGCGGCCAGGCATAGTCTTCCCGCAGGCTGATGCAGTTTGTGAAACAGGCCAGCGCTGCCTGAGCCTCACCAAGCTGCAGGTGACACAGGCCGGTGAAATGCTGCGGCCAATAGCTCGTCGGACTGAGTTGCTGCGCCTTCTGATAAAGCTCCAGCGCCTTCTGGTAGTTGTTCGATTTACGTTCGCCTTCCGCGAGCAGGTAGAAGTCGAGCGACGTTGAAGGTTTCAGCTTTGCGGCTTTGGTCAGGACTTCGCGGGCTTCATCTTCGCGGCCGGCCATCTTCAGCCAGAGGCTTTCGTTCCCGAGCAGTGCGACAGATTCGATTTCGATCGTCTTGCCTCGCTTAACGAACTCGAGCGCCCGTGTGGCGGCGGCCTGCAGTTCTTCGCCGTTTGAATTCCTGGCGAGCTGCACTTCCATGTCGCCCAGGATCAGCAGCAGTTCCAGCGAGTTGTACTTCAGCTCGTCAATCGGCCAGCGGCCAGTGCGGTCGTTGTGCCGCCGCGTCCACGGCAACTCCTCGCCGAAGTGTGCCGGCGGCGCCGCGAATGGCTCTTCAGAGTTCAGACCGAACAGTTCAAGAGCGTCCGTCGCGTGCTGCTTGGCGAGCTTCGCATCGTCATCGACGTTGTCCATCGTCTGCAGCGAGCCTCGCGCACGGGCTTCGTCGCAGAGTTCAAGAAACCGGCCAAACCGGGTTTCCGTTTCCGCAACCGCAGCCTCGATTTCGATTGCGCGTTCGACTGTTGCCACTTCGCGATCGACGGCAGCAGAAAGTTCCGGTAGCGAAGTTTCGTCCTGCAGTCGTGTTTGAAGCTCTGCGAGCAGAGTTCTTGCACTGTCGTAACTGCCGTCGCGGATCTGTGTTCGCGCACGGGCAAGGCCGGTTTCGACATCGCGTTCCAGCTTGCGAACCCGGTCCGACTCCAGCAGCGACAGCCGGCTCTCCAGCGATCCGAGCAGGTCCGTGAGATCGTCCTCGCCAGTGACTCGCCCGATCGCCGCGGTCAGCAACTGCTTCGATTGAGCGAAGTCAGCCTGCGCTGCTGCAGTCTCTGCCTGGCTGATGTTTGCACGAGCAAACTCGCGAATGTCATTCATCCGCGCCGAATGGCTCACCGAAACGCCAACCCATGCGAGAAACGCGACCGAGATCGCAGCACTGCCACTGAAAACTGCCGATTTATGTCGCTTCGCCCAGCGGCGGGCTTTGACTGTCCAAGGATCCTCGAAGCACGACACTGCTTCGTCGGCGAGCCAGGCTTCGATATCGCGGGCCAGATCAAGTGCGCTGGCATACCTGTCGTCTTTGTTCTTTGCCAGCGCTTTCTGGGCGACGGCTTCCAGTGGCTTGGGGATTGTCGCGTCGTGTTCGCGAGGCGGAATGATGTTTCCCTCAGTGACGTTCTTCAGTACTTCTCGAATGTTGCCGCGTGCGATGGGCTGGTGGTTGGTCAGCAGCTTGTAGAGGATTCCGCCGAGCGAATAGATGTCGCTGCGAGCGTCGAGTTCGTCGAGATCGCCGCGTCCCTGTTCGGGAGGCATGTACGCCGGCGTGCCCATCACCGAACCGTCCATCGTCTGGCTGCCGACCGAGCGAACATCGGTGACGACCATGCGGCGAGTCACTCCAAACGTGCCGCTCATCTGCTGCGACTGTCCGCCCATCGATGCGCCGCTCGTTGTGGCTCCCTGAGAAGCTCCGCCATGACTGGTCGCGAGCTGCGCTGTGACGTCCTGAGTAGCACCGGTCTGGCTTGAACCGTCCGATGTCTGAATGATCGTTTCGTCGTCGACGCTGAAACCGCCGCCGTGGTCGGTTGTGATTGGTGCTGCGTCTTCGTCGGTGACCGGGACGTCGAGGACTTTCGCGAGACCCCAGTCGAGCACGAGTGTTTCGCCGAACGCGCCGAGCATCACGTTGAGTGGCTTCAGGTCACGATGCAGCACACCGCGGTCGTGTGCGAAGGCCAGCGCGTTGCAGATGTCGATGAAGTTGCGGAGCAGCTTGCGGAACGTCAGCGAGAATTCCGGGCTGTCCTTCGGAAGCTCGTGCAGCGCCTCGATGTGCTTCTCCATCGTTTCGCCACGAACCAGCTTCATCGCGTAGAACGGTGTTCCGTTCTGCTGATACCCGATGTCGTAGATCGGCACGATGCTCGGGTGTTCGAGCTGCCCGGTGATCTGAGCTTCTTCGAGAAACCGTTCCAGCGCGTTCTTGTTCTTCAACGCGCTGGGCAACAGTTCCTTGTAGGCCACCTCGCGTCGCAGGCGCGCGTCACGGGCCATCCAGATCTGGCCAAGTCCGCCGCGGGCAAAATTGCTGACAAGCTGATACCGCTGCTGAGTTTCCCAGCGGTCTGCAGTTTCATGAGCACCGGGCAGCTTTTTTCGCGGCGGTGGTTGCGACGATCGCTGTTGCGACGCAGCTGCTGAATCGCTGCCGTCTTTCGAGACGATCGTGGCGTCGATGTCGTCATTTGCTGACGGTCCTTCGGCAAATGTTGCATCGCTGATGAAGTCGCCTTCCGCGACAGTCCGATCAAACTCGTCTGGACCGCCGCTTTTGTCAGCAAGAGTCGCGTCCGGGGCGTCGGATATGACGCCGTCGGCCAGTGTCTGATCGAGATCCGCAGCCAGACCTGCGTCAAATTGTGTCGCGTCGTTGTTTCCGTCGGCAGGCGAATCGGCGATCGTCGCGTCAGAGGCCGGGCTGCTCACTTCGTCGGCGATCGTTGCGTCGGCGAACTCCACCTGACCCTCGTCAGCAATCGTCTGATCTCCGATGGTCTGGCTGTCGCTGTTTTTGTCGACGCCCGCGAAGTTCTCATCGGCAATTGT
>JAPOLP010000421.1 GCA_029977045.1 Planctomycetota bacterium | reverse complement strand
CCAGTGGTCGGTCTTGATTGTCTCGGACGGCAGCAGCGCGTCGTCCCACGCGAGTCCGTCGTTTATCCAACGAGTCAGCTCGGCGATCTCAGCTTTTGTCAGAGACGGTCCGGAATCGGCAGGCGGCATCTGGTCGTCGCCGGTTGCCGCCAGAACTTCGATGAGTCGGCTGGACGCTGCATCGCCGGGAAATGCCAGCGGTTCGCCGGAGCTTTCTCCCAGCAGCTCGCTGAGTAAGTCGATCCGGATGCCGGATTCGGAATTCGCTCCAGCGTGGCACTTGAAGCAGCGCGACTTGAGCAACGGAAAAACGCGATCGCGAAACCTCGCGACCTGATCGGCGGAACGCGTCCGAGCTGTCGCCGCAACCTGTGTCGTGGCGTCGCTGTCCTCGTCCGTCGCGACGTCGTTTCCAAACGGTGCCGGCCGAGCCAGCTTTCGTGGCTTGAGTAGAACTTGCGGAACTGGTCGCGAGAGCGACTCATCCTGGCCGGGCGAGGGGAGTCCGAGTGCCGTCTTCCAGGTTCGCGCGACGACAAGCTGGTCGACGAAGATCGCGTCGTCCTTCTCGGTCTTGCGACCGGTCGAGAAACCAACCCAGTTCGCCGAGCGGGTGCCGCGCGAACTGACTGACCGCGTCATCGGCTGCTGACGCTGATCCGGTTTCGGATCGACCCACAGGTCCAGTGAGTCAAACGACGACTCGGCACCCGGTTTCGACTTCCAGAGCCGAGCAACAACCATGAACGCTCGCCCGCCGACCAGTTCGACGTCTGCGAAGGCCGACGACTCGGGACTGAAACGGACCATAAATGCGTTGCGGCCAGCTTCGTCGACGTGAACGCCGATATTTGGAACGACTCCGCTGTGACTCGCGGTATCGTTGCCGCCGGTCGCGTCGAGCCAGAGCACGAAGAACTCGCCATCGCCGTCCGACGCCTTGTCGATCGACTTCTCGTCGTACTCGATCAGAAACCGCACAAACAGCTCATCGCCTGCGAAGGGCTCGTCCAGTTCCCGCCGCACCGGATTGTTCCGCTCACCCGTCCCGCGAATCAGCAGCGCCCGCCCGTCGCCCGCGTTGACGCTGCCCGGAGGCCAGACTACTGCTCGTTCGACAACTCGTCCCGGCAGAATGCTCGACGGCGTCCAGCCCGTTGGAATGCCGTCAGTGGAGGTCGAGAACGATTCCGAGATCAGCAGCGAGGCAGCCTGAGCGTTCGCCGAGTCCGCGACGCCGAACATCAGCGCACAGGCAACGAGAGTTGAAACGACACAGCAGCGCGCAGCATCCCGGCGGCAACGTCTCAGTGGCGACAGGCTGACGGTCGTTCGGATTCGCATGGCGACACTCTAACCAGTTTTCTCCGACCGATCGCCCGTGAAGACGCGGTTGAGGCGGTCACTGCGACTTCGTCCGCCAGGGTGCCGAATGAGGTGACTTGCCCTCGCAGCGGGATCGTTCGACAACTTGTTCCCAGCCGGTTCCGGTATGGGACGAAAGTCATTGCCGAGTTTTCAGGCAACGACATTCATCAAATGGTCGAGTCGCGATTGAGCATCGAGGTTTCGGGATGGTTGTTTCACACGAGTGTCAGTCACGCAGCGGACGATTGGTTTGCCGGTTTGTCCTGGCCGTCGTTGCGGTTCTGGTTGCTGTGGCGTCGAACATCGCGGCGGCTGCAGAGCCAGCTGCCGACGGAATCACGATCGTCGCGTTTGGAGATTCGACGACGGCGTTGCGGTTTACGGTTGAGTCGGTTTACGCAGTGCGACTCGAACGGTTGCTGGCGGATCGGAGCGTGACTGCCCGAGTGATCAACGCCGGGATCGGCGGAAGTCATACGGGACGAGTCAGTGACAACGGGCGGTTTCGGATCAAGCACGCGCTTGATCGTCTGGAGCCAGCCGTGCGGGCTCAGAAGCCGGACATCGTGATCGTTCAGTTCGGCTGGAACGATTCGTGGGTCGACTCGGGCAAACCTGGTGATGCCTCGCGGATTCCGCTGGACGACTACTCGGCGAATCTGCGGGAGATCGTTTCGACGCTGCGCCGCGACGGGGCACTGGTTGTTCTCGCGACACCGAATCATCTCTGGTCGAAACTCGAAGACTGGAGGCATGAGCGGACACTGCAGTACGTCGACGCCGTGCGGACACTGGCGAAGAAGCTCGACGTCCCGCTGGTCGATGTCTGGTCGGCTTACGAGAAGTACAACGCGGTCGATGGCCAGTCGTTCGACGACCTGCTGCTCGACGCCGTACACCCCAACGATGACGGGCACGCTTTGTTTGCGGGGTTGCTCGACGCGGAACTTGCCAGCCGACTCAGCGGCGACGCGAAGTCAGGTGGCAACGTCTGGCACTTCGTTCGCGGCGGCAAGACCGTCGATCTTCAACTCGCCGCATCGAACTGGTCGCAGCAGGACGAGTTCGTTGAAGGGGCCGGGGTCGGCAACGACATCGTCGCGCAACGGATGATCGGTGACGGCAATTGTCGGATCCGGGCGAGACTGCGGATGCTCGATCAGCAGAAAAGTGCTGCGAGCTTCTTTATCGGGGTGAATCATTTCGGCTTCGAGGGCGCCAGCGAAACGGTTTTCGTCAGCGGGCCGCTGTTCGGCAAGGTGAATCTGTTGCAACCGGCGACCGATGTGTTTGAACGCGGCGAGTGGATCGATTTCGAGGCTGCCTATACCGCGCCGTCGGAACGCGATGGACAGAGCATCGCTGGAAAGCTGACGTTTCTGATTAACGACAAGGAGATTCATTCGGTTGAGACTGGCTCGCTGGCGGGTGAGTCAATCGGCCTGCGACCGTGGCGCAGCCGGATGCGGGTGGCCGAGTGGTCGATAACCGGGGCCAGCCGTCGCGTGCCGACGCCGTTGTCTCGCAGTTACTCGATTCCAACGCTCGACCTCGCGGCGCAGACCGAACGGCAGGTACTCGTCGACCGCGAGGCCGGGCAGTATCTCGGACACCCGACAACGCTGCTGCTGGAAGACGGCAAGACGATCCTCTGCGTCTATCCGAAAGGGCACGGTCGCGGGCCGATTGTTTACAAACGCAGCACGGACGGCGGGCTGACCTGGTCGGATCGTCTGCCGACTCCGAAGTCGTGGGAGACGTCTCAGGAAGTGCCAACGCTGCACCGCGTTGTCGACGCGGAAGGCAAGAAGCGAATCATTATGTTCTCCGGACTGTTTCCGATCCGGATGGCGGTCTCGGAAGACGATGGAGCGACCTGGTCAGAACTGAATCGGATCGGCGACTTCGGCGGCATCGTTGCGATGGGCTGCGTGTTCGATCAGCGAACCGGGCCGGGACACTACGCGGCTTTGTTCCACGACGATGGTCGGTTCATTTCCGGCTCGGGTAACAGAATGAATCGGTTCATCGTCTACAAGACAGAAACCACTGACGGCGGCCTGACGTGGTCGGCACCGTTCGCCATCGCGACTCACGAGACCGCTCACCTTTGCGAGCCCGGCGTGATCCGATCGCCCGACGGCAAGACACTGGCTGTCCTGCTGCGGGAGAACTCGCGGCGACATAACTCGTTCGTGATCTTCTCACACGACGAAGGCAAAACCTGGTCGACACCGCGCGAACTTCCAGCGGCTCTGACCGGCGACCGGCACACCGGCGTGTACGGTCCCGACGGACGGCTCTTCATTTCGTTCCGCGATACGACGCTCGTCAGCCCAACGAAAGGCGACTGGGTTGCGTGGGTTGGCACCTGGGACGACATCGTCGAAGGGCGCGAAGGCCAGTACCGGGTTCGCCTGATGGACAACACCAAAGGCGGCGACTGCGCCTATCCCGGCGTCCTGCTGCTGCCCGACGGAACGATCGTGACCACGACCTACGGCCACTGGACTCAGAACGAGCCGCCGTACATCGTCACGGTCCGGCTGAAGCTCGAAGAACTCGACACCCTGGCGGCTCAACACAAGCAGCAGCAATAGACGCGAGCTTCCACAGAATCATAGCTTCATCATTTTGTAATCCATGATTCTGTGACAACACCTCTGCCCTTTAATTTCCGATCATTCTGTTTCCCCGGTCGCTAACGATGTCGTTTGCGTTCGCATTCGGACGTCGCGATGCTTCCCGGCTCGAAATGCTGCGGCTTTGCCCCGCTGCGAACTTGTTGAATTCTGACCTCAACGATTTCAGGAATATCCGATGTCTCGATTCGGTTTTGTTGCTCTGATCGCTGCCTCGCTCACGGCGGCGGGGTCGTCCTTGTTTGCTGGTGGCACGCCGAATCAGCTCAGTGAAGCCGAAAGCCGCTCGGGCTGGAAGCTGCTGTTCGACGGCAAGTCGGCGGATGGCTGGCGGAATTACAAGAAGGACGGCATCAGCGACGGCTGGGAGATCGCCGATGGAGCCCTCTCCCGCACGAAAGGCGGCGCTGGCGACATCATTTCGAAGGATCAGTTCGAAGCTTTCGAGTTGCAGCTTGAGTACCGCATCGAAAAAGGCGGCAACAGCGGCGTCATGTTCCATGTGACCGAAGAAGGTAACACACCGTGGCAGACCGGGCCTGAAATTCAGGTGCAGGACAACGTCGACGGCCACGACCCGCAGAAGGCCGGCTGGCTGTACCAGCTCTACCAGCCGAAGAAGCCCGCCTGGGCGATCCGCTTCGAAAACCAGGTCGGTTACAAGGGCGTCGACATGGACGATGCGACGCGACCGGCGGGCGAGTGGAATCACCTTTATATCCGCATCCATCCGCAGCAGAGCGAAGTCTGCATGAACGGAGTGCACTACTACCACTTCGTCAAAGGCAGCGACGATTGGAATGAACGCGTCGCGAAGAGCAAGTTCGCGAAGATGCCGCTGTTCGGTAAACCGACGAAGGGCCACATCTGCCTGCAGGATCACGGCAACCTGGTTTCGTACCGCAGTATCAAGGTTCGAGAGTTGCCCGCTGACGGTCGTCCGAAAGAACCGATCGACGGTGTTGCCAAAGCGAAGTTCGTCCCGGCGTTTCCGAATGTCGAATGGGAAGGCTGGGCTCCGTTCAACGATGATGGCAAGCAGAACCCGCCTCTGCGAACGATTCACCTGACTCATGCTGGTGACGGTTCCGGTCGGGTCTTCGCTGTCGATCAAAGCGGCATGATTCACGTTCTGAAGAACGACGATTCGGTGACCGCAGCGAAGATGTTCATCGACTTGCGGCCAAAGACACATCAGTTCAAGGTCGACGATGAGGAGGGCCTGCTCGGCTTCGCATTCCACCCGAACTACAAAGAGAACGGTCACTTCTTCATCTACTACAACCCGGAAGGCAAGCCGCGAGGCGTCCGCCTCTCACGCTTCACGGTCTCGAAGAACGATCCGAACAAAGCCGACGTCGACAGCGAAAAAGTCCTGTGGGAGTTCACGCAGCCGTTCTCGAACCACAACGGCGGCCCGATGACCTTCGGCAACGACGGCTACCTTTACTTGGGACTCGGTGACGGCGGCGGTCGGAACGATCCGGAAGGCGAAGGCCAGAACCTGAAATCGGTACTCGGCTGTGTGCTGCGGATCGACGTCGACCATCAGGATGCCGGCAAGGCCTACGCCGTGCCGAAGGACAACCCGTTCGTCGGCAAGGATGGCATT
>JAPOLP010000879.1 GCA_029977045.1 Planctomycetota bacterium | reverse complement strand
GTGCGGATCGAAAACGATGTCGAGATCGGAGCCAACGCAACCGTCGACCGCGCAGCGATTGACGAGACCGTCGTTGGCGAGGGCACGAAGATCGACAACCTGGTCATGGTGGCTCACAACTGCCAGATCGGAAAACACAATGCGTTCGCTTCGCAGGTCGGCATCGCGGGATCCTGCACGACGGGCGACTACGTTCGCGCGGGCGGACAGGTCGGCGTCGGCGATCACATCAACATCGGGACCGGAGCGTCTCTGGCAGCCGGATCCGGTTTTCATAAGGACGTGCCCGCTGGAGAAACCTGGGCCGGATACCCCGCTCGACGAATGGACGAAGCGTCCCGCGTGCTGATGGTTCAGAACAAGCTGCCGGAGATGCGTGCGGCGATGAAGAGCCTCGAAAAGCAGGTGGCCAAGCTGGCCGAACAGCTCGCGGAACAGAACCCCGAATCAACCGCCGAGGCCGCCTGACACGCGGACCTCGAAACAACAATCGTCCCGGAAGGATCCGGGGCTGAGTTTTCGCCCTGACACGGCGACCAGAACACAATACCCAACGAGAACTCACCGGCGACGAAGGATCGTCACACTCAGCCGGAAACGATCATGCGGATACTCGATCTAGACGCGACTCCCGACACTGACGAGCCGATCGGCCTGCTGGCCGGTGCGGGCCGGTTTCCCGTTCTGTTTGCCGAAGCGGCAACGCGGCAGGGTTACCGGGTTCACGCGGTTGGTGTGCAGGGCATGGCCCCCGACGAACTCGCTGACTGCTGCGAGTCGTACGAAGTTGTCCCGATCAGTAAGGTCGGGCGGGCGATCCGGGCCTTCAAACGCAACAACGTTCAGCGCGCGGTGATGGCCGGCAAGATCGAGAAGGTCGTGCTGTTTCAGCGGCGAGGCTGGTGGCAGTTCGTGCCGGACCTGCGAGCCTGGCATCTGCTGTTTTCGTACGTCTTCAAGAAGGACCGCAAAGACGACACGCTGCTGCTTGCGGTCATCAGTGAATTTGAACGTGACCGCATCATGTTCGACTCGGCCCTTCAGTATGCCCCGGAGCTTCTCGTGGAACACGGATTCCTGACGAACCGCAAACCGACCGCCTCACAGTGGCGCGACATCCGTTTCGGCTGGGACATTGCCCGCGCAATGGGCGGCCTGGATGTCGGCCAGTCGGTCGTCGTCAACGACATGGCCGTCATCGCCGTCGAAGCCATCGAGGGTACCGACCGCTGCATCGAACGCGCCGGCCAGCTCTGCCGTCGAGGCAACATGACGGTCGTCAAAGTCGCCAAGCCCGAGCAGGACATGCGCTTCGACGTTCCCGCGGTCGGCATGAAGACGATCCAGACGATGCATCAGGCCGGAGCCCGCTGCCTGGCGATCGAAGCCGGCATGACAATAATGCTCGACCAGCAGGAAGTGCTCGATCTGGCCGACAAGCTGGGTATCGCGATCGTTTCGCTGAACGCCGACGAACTCCAGCTCGCCGCCGCCGCTTGATTGTGACCTTCAATCGAGCTGCTGCTCACTGATGCGACGCCGCACGTATTCGGCGAGGCCTTCGGGGTCGTCGGTGCCGACTCGCACTATGCGGCTTTTGACGTTCAGAACGACGCAGTCCTGTCCCCAGATGTTGATCGTCATTCCCCGGCCTGGCAGCCAGTGGAGTCCCCAGCCGTCGACCCATGACGTCCGGCCAATCTCGGCGGATTCGATGTCTTCCCAGCGGGCACTCCAGCCGATCAGCGGGATCCAGCCAAAGCGAACGGTGAGCCGGTCACCGCGATCGCGAACGGTCAACTGAGCGAATCCGGCAGCGACGACCGCAAAAACAACCGACAGCGAAAGCAGCCCGTTCCGTGCCGCCGGAATCTCGCCGGAAAGAACAGCAGCCGCGCCGATGATCGCCGACACCGCCAGCAATATGAGATGCATCGCCCCGCGCTGAGTGTGTTCGTACCCATCCATCGATCATCCTCCGCCAGCATCCCGGAATGTGGCCGGGGCAAAAGATAAGCTGCCGGGACCGTCGACGTTGACTGAACTTGCGAAGACAGGCCCGGCCATACGAAAGTTGTGGCCAGCGACTGACATCGCAGAACGTTTCACCAGACAACGACTCTCGACGAGACCAACCATGCGCCCCGTTCTCAGTGCCCTCGCACCTTTTGTGTTCGTGATTGCAGTTTCGCTTTCTTCGGTCGAGGCCGTCGCTCAGTCGACGCTCAGCTTCAAGGATGCGAAGCCACAGCAGTATCGGCTGACGGCCCGAGCCAGCGAACTTGATGCGCGCTGCAAGTCGCATCCTGAGATCGGTTTTGTGCTCGAATCAAAACCGGGCGTTCCCGCCGATGTCGAGCACGCATCGGTCGATACCCGGGTCAAGCCGCGAGGCAAGCTGGTCATCTGGCTGATGGGGCACAACCAGGAGCTCTTTGACCGGCTGAATTCGTACGGCCTGCACGCCATTCAGCCGCATTACGCCAACCGCTGGTTTTCATTGTGCTGCCGCGAAAACCCGGTTGGTGAGCACTGCCGAGGCAACATTCGGCTGGAGGCGGCGACCGGTCAGGACTTCAGCGACGACGTCGACATCCCGCAGCCTGACGGCATGATGGAACGCGCGTATCAGTTTGTGAAATGGCTCGACAAAGAGAACCCGCAAGGCAACTGGGGCTACTTCCTCAACAAGGAGCGAACCGGCCTGCGCTGGGACGACGTGATCATGTCCGGCAGTTCGCACGGTTCGACGACGGCAGCCCGGTTCGCCAAGTTTCAGAAGGTCAGCCGAGTCGTCTGCCTCTGCGGACCCCGCGACAACTTTCAAACCTGGCAGTCGCTTCCCTCGGCGACGCCCGCCAATCGGTACTTCGGCTTTTCGCATGTGCTCGATGGTGGCTGGGTCGCTGACCACTACTGCCGAAGCTGGGAACTGCTCGGCCTGCACCAGTTTGGCCCGATCGTCAACGTCGACGAAGCGGCGCCGCCGTACGGCAATACGCGGCGGCTGATCACGGACTTCGACGTCAACGGCGACGACCGGCGTGCTCACAGTTCCGTCGTCCCCGGGCGAGCAGCGAACCGCGACGGCAAGACCGGCAAGTACGCTCACGAAGCCGTCTGGGAGTACCTCTACACGCACCCGGTTGATCAGACCGGCGATCCCGTTCCGCAGGACGACAACTGCGAGAAGAATCAG
>JAPOLP010000743.1 GCA_029977045.1 Planctomycetota bacterium | reverse complement strand
TTTCGTTTGTCGTCGACGATTTTCTGAAAGGCGGCAAGTCTGCGGAATTGCCGGAAGGCAAGCTGCCGCTCGGTGCTGAGCCGGTTCGCGTCACGGTCAAAGGCCGCAAGCCTGAGTTTCTGCGTTGCCTGGTGACGTTCCAGCCGAGTGAAGGCAAGGCGGTTCAGGCAACAGCTGGTGCCGGCTTTTCGCCAGAGAAGATTGGTCTGAGTCTGCCGGTACCGGATGACTTCGACGAGTTCTGGGCCGAGCAGAAACGGCAGCTCGCCAAAGTGCCGCAGAATCCAGAATTGACGCCTGTCGAACACGCGGACAAATCCCTGGCCTGCTTCGACGCGCAGGTGCAGTGTCTCGGTGGAGCATCGGTGTCGGGCTACTTCGCCAAACCCAAGGACGCGGCGGCAAAGAGTCTGCCTGCGATCCTGTGGGTTCACGGTGCCGGCGTTCGGAGTTCATCGCTGGGCAACGCGGTCAAAGGCGCTCAGTCCGGGTTTCTCTCGATGGACATCAACGCTCACGGTCTGCCGAACGGAAAGCCGAACGAGTTCTATTCGGAACAGAACGCCGGACCGCTCAACAACTATCGCCACGCCGGGCGGGAGAGCCGGGACACGATCTACTTCAAGGGGATGTTCCTGCGGCTGGTCCGGGCGATCGACTTCCTGACTGCTCAGCCGGAGTGGGACGGAAAACACGTCGTCGTCATCGGACACAGCCAGGGTGGTGGCCAGTCGCTGGCTGCTGGTGGGCTCGACGAACGAGTGACGCTGATCGCTCCTGGTGTGCCAGCCATCTGCGATCATTCGGGCGAAGCAACTGGTCGAGTCAACGGCTGGCCTAAGCTCGTGCCCAACGGTTCCGATGGAAAGCCCGAGCCGCAGATTCTGCAGGCTGCCCGCTACGTCGACGCGGTCAACTTCGCAGCACGCTGCAAAGCGGACGCCATCATGAGCGTTGGGTTCATCGACGCGGTCTGCCCGCCCTCAAGCTGCTACGCGGCTTACAACGCTCTGCGGGGCGAGAAGTCGATCATCACCGAACCGCTGATGGGCCACGCCGCGCCGGCTCATATCCACGAAGCGTTTTTCGATCGCGTGCTGGAGCACGTTGGAAAGAAGTAGAGCCGTTCGCGGAACGCGGTCAGTCACCTTTGGCAGCTGAGCAACTCGCACCGCAGGCTGACGAGCAGACGTGGACCTTTGTCATTGTGAAGGTGCCATGGTCGCAGTTGTCGGCTTCGTAGTGGGCCTCGAAGTTCGTCGGCGTGGCCGTGCCGGTGTAGACGTAATTGCCGCCGGCCAGCCAGCCGAGGTCCTGTTCGCCGTTGAACTGGTAGATGTGGCCGTCGTCGGTGACCAGCAGCGGCATCTCAAACTCGAACGGAATCACGGTCGCGTACGTCGCGTGAAAATGAGCGTTGTAGAACCCGTCGCCTTCCTTGGTGACGATCGCCCGCAGCCCGCCGTGATGGCCGTTGTAGTTGCTCTGCCAGGTTCCCTCCCAGCAGCCGGCCAGTTCGTGTTCCGGGTACGAGTAGCTGCAGGCCATCTGCCATTCGCGGTTGAACGCGCAGCCGGTCAACGAGCACAGCCCGATCGCCAGCAGCAGGCCGGAACAGCGGTTGAGCAGCGGACGAATCATCGGACACCCACCAGCGGAACAGTCAGCGCAGACTTCCCAATCTCGCGCAAAAGCAGCGTCGAGTCTGGGTCTCCGGTCGTTCGATCGAACTGGGCGCTGTCCGCGCTCCACGATTGCCGTTGAAACCCGCACGGTTTGCCTGAATTACCGGCCCGGCCAGTCTTCTGCCCGTTTCCTGCCCGGGCTGAGGTTTCACTCATTTCGGTAATTGACGGTCTGTCGCACGATCGGTCACGATCCAGCTTCGCTCGCGAGTCGATCTGAAAACTGCTGTTTCTGAGCGCCGCGTCTTGTGGCGTTCCACCGTTCATTGCGGGGTCCGAGGTCCCATCAAATGCCGTTGAAAGTGTCGGATCCGGCGTCCGAGCCGTCGCTCAACCTGACGCCGATGATCGACATCGTGTTTCTGCTGATCATCTTTTTCATGGTCGGCACTCAGTTCGCCGAGCGCGAGCGGCAGTTCGACGTCGACCTGCCAACGGTCAGCGACGCGCAACCGTTGACCAGCCGGCCGGACGAAATCGTCGTCAACGTGCTCGATGACGGGATTGTCAGTGTCAACGACGAACGGCTCACACTGCCGGAACTCGAATTGAAGCTGCGGATCGCTCAACAGAACTACGCGGACCAGACGGTCGTGCTGCGAGGCTCCGGGCCGGACCCGTACCAGCAGGTTGTCGATGTGCTCGCGACCTGCCACCGCGCGAAGATCACTCACATTTCGCTCGCCAATCGTCTGAGCGACGGCGAGGAATAGTCGCCATCACGCGACCGAACAAAACGCCCTGAACAATGCTCGCCGCAATCCCACTTGTTGAATGGCTGGCCGAGACGTGCGACACGAGTGTCCGCACGGTTGAGCTGGCTTTGTGGGCGTCGCTGCTGGCCGGACTGTTGTTTGCGACGGCAAACTTCATCCTGATGATGGTGACTCGCTGGGGCGACAGCGATCCAACACGGAAAGCGTTCATGTTTTCCGTATTGGTGCATCTGTCGCTGGCGTTTGGCGCGGTCGCCGTCACGCCGCCGCAACCGACCGTGCAGGCGAGCATAGAGCCGCCGCCCAAAGCGTTTGAGATTCGCGTCGAGGGCGAGGAGCAGATCGAACTCGAGCAGAAGGGCAACACGCGGATCTTCGAGAAGCTTCCGGAGAATGACGCCCGGTTACTCAGTCGTACCGAACGATCGCCACTCGAATTCCAGCCGCTGCAGGGGCCAGAACGGACGAGCGATCCGCTGACGACGCCGGACATCATCGTTCCCGATCTGCCGCAACTGCCCGAGCAGAACGTCGCCCGGCCCGAGGCTCAGCAGATGGCCGACCTGGGTGAGAAGATCGAATCCGTCGCGCCGCTGAAGATTGACGATACGTCAGCTGAGGCCCGGCCGGACATCAACGTGCCGTCGATGTCGCCGCTGCGTCGCCGGGAACTCAACAGCGGGCTCGTCGAAGACGTCACGATCGACCGGACACCGACACGAGGCTCCGTTGATCAGATCGCTCCGAAGTTCGATACGCAACGCGAACTGGTCAAGCTCGACGTGCCGGATGATCCGGCAGCGTTCCTGAAGCGGACAGAAACCGGCGAAGCCATGCGTCGTCTCAGCGGTCCCGCTCCGGCGGAACTGCCCGACGAAACTCCGGGAACGAAGGCGGCGCAAACGACCGACGACTCGCAGTCAGGCTCGGTCGGTCCGCCAGCGTTTACTCGAATGCGGACGCGGACGCCGAAGATGGAAGCGCTCGGCGGCGTTGAGCGTTTCAAACCCGACCTGACGCCACAGACACCGCTGCCGATTCCGGGACCCGCTGTCGCGATGCGGGACAGCGTGCCGTCGGCCTTTCCGAAAGACGGACTGGTTCCGAACGCCGTGCGACCGAACTTCGATCCAATTGACGTGAAAGCGACGACGAAAATCCCGCCGACGTATCGGCTGCGGAGCCTCGCGAAACGTCAGGAGACGGCGCGGCTTTATGGCGGGACGGATGCTTCTGAAAAGGCCGTTGAGGGCAGTCTGCAGTGGCTGGCTCTGCACCAGAGCCCGGATGGCCGCTGGGACGCGGATGGCTTCATGTCGATGTGCCCG
>JAPOLP010000457.1 GCA_029977045.1 Planctomycetota bacterium | reverse complement strand
CTGAGAGAGGATGATTCGACACTCGGGCATCCCGATGAACATTGTCGCCTGAGCTGCCGCGTTCGCGACGACCAGAGCCTGCGGGTCCGCGTTGCCGACGTCTTCTGAGGCCGCGATGACGATTCGCCGTGCAAGAAAACGCGGATCTTCTCCGGCTTCGAGCATTCGCGCCAGCCAGTAGACCGCCGCGTCGGGATCGCTGCCGCGCATACTCTTGATGAGGGCGCTCGCCGCGTCGTAATGCGTATCGTCGTCGTACTGAATCGCCTTCTTCTGAATCGACTCCTGAGCGACCTGCAGATCGATCTCGCCACCAGCGACTGAGTAGGCTCCGATTTCGAGCGCCGTCAGGGCTCGCCGCACATCGCCGTCTGAAACGTCTGCCAGAAACGAGAGAGCCTCGTCGGTCGCCGACACGCCGAGCGATCCGAGGCCTCGTTCGCGATCAGTCAACGCTCGCTGCAGAACGGCGAGGACTTCGTCGGTCGAGACCGGCTGAAACTCGAAGACCTGGCTGCGGCTCACGAGCGGCGAGACCAGTGAGAAGAACGGGTTCTCGGTCGTCGCTCCAATCAGTCGCACGACGCCGGACTCGACATCCGGCAGCAGGACGTCCTGCTGAGTCCGGTTGAAATGGTGCAGTTCGTCCACAAACAGCAGCGTTCGTGTTCCGTCAGCAGCCAGTCGGTCGCGTGCCTGTTCGAGCAGCACCCGGACTTCCTTCACGCCAGCCGACGCCGCGTTCAGCCGCGCGAAAACCGATTTCGTCTGCGTCGCGATCAGCTCAGCCAGTGACGTCTTTCCGCAGCCTGGCGGGCCGTAAAAAATGACCGACGACAGGCGATCGGCTTCGAGAATCCGCCGCAGCAGTTTGCCGTCACCGAGGAAGTGCTTCTGCCCGGCAAATTCCGCCAGCGATCGAGGCCGCATTCTCGCGGCCAGCGGCTTTGCATCTTCGAGGTTGTTGGCTTCCAGTTTGTCGAACAGACCCATGACTGACGGTTCCTTCGGCGTCGGCGGTTGTGGCTCCTTTGATGATCTTAGCGGGTGACCCTGCGCCCGCAGATCAATCGACTCGGATTTCCGGTTTGCCTCGGCGTCGGCGGATCCAGTTGACGGCTCGTCGCACCGACTTTCGGCGAATCAATGAACGCTCAAGGCGACGCTTGCCGGGAAACTCCAGCAGGACAATGCCCGCGAGAATCGTCAGAAGTCCCTGGCCCGGCAGGATCAACATGGTCAGACCGGCAATCAGAAAGATGGCGCCGGCGAGGTTCTTGATGACTCGCAGCGCGATCGCGACTGCGGGGTGTTGTCGTCGAAAGGTTGTTTTCGGTCGGCGTCCTGTGAGGAAGTAGTCTTCCGGGATCAGGCCCACGAGCCACGGGACAGCAGACAGGCTGCCGAGAAACATGACGAACGATCCGATCGCCAGCCACTTCAACACCTGGCGGTTCACATCAGCGAAGTTGCGGACACGGTCGAGCAGTGTTGAGATAGCAGTACCGGAATCTTCCGGAGGCAAGGGCAGCAGCCAGAGCAGAATGGCCAGCAGAAGAAGGCCGGCTGCCAGCCAGTCGCGTCGCTGCCAGCGATCGCTCGTCGAGTTGAACCGGAGGAGATCGAGGACCGCTCCGGTCGGGCAACCGTACCGGCAGTAGGCCATCGGAGTGATCAGCGACGCCACCAGTCCGACGGCGAAGATGCTGAGCGTTGCGAGGCCAGCTGCTCGAATCACGTAGGCGTCGAACGGCTCCAGATCGACCAGACCGAACGGCAGGCCGAGCAGTGTGACGACGACAGCCACGACCAGTAGTCCGAACGGCAGTAACTGCAGCGTTGTTCGCAGTCGGCCTCGCGGCTGCCACTGGAACGGCAGACGATTTCTCAACAGCTGCTGCAACGCTCCGTGCGGACAGACGTGGTGGCAGTAAAGTTGGGTCCGGCTGAACGCGGGGAAGAGCAGGGCGGCTGCGGTCACGACAGTCAGCCCGAACGCAAACTGCCAGGGAACGCCGCTCTGAGCCCAGCCAAACAGCGTTGCGAGTGACGGGAGGGCTCCGCACCAGAAGCCGAGCCAGACGATGAGAATGATCTGGAACCCCGTCCTCAGGATTCGCTTCGATCGCAGCCGCGTCAGGCCAAGGATCGCCGCGAAGACGACGGTCGCGACGATTCCTGCATCCGTTGAAGTTGGTCGCCACTCGCGACCTTCGTCAGGCGTTGAATTAACGTCGGGAGCTGCAACGGAAGAGGCACGCTCAGCCTGCTTCGCCTGCAGCTGGCTGGCCGCCGCGATGAGGCCTTCGGCGACAGCGAGGCTCGTCATTGTGGCTCCGGAGACGCCTTGAACCCGCGCTGCCTGCAAATCCAGAGCGGCCAGGTCGGCGACCGACTTCCCGTTGAACAGCGTGAGAAAGTAGTCCTCGTCGCGGACGTATCCGACATAAGGCTCGTTATCAAAACTCTTTCTCACTCGAATGCCGACGACGCGTCCGCTGATGTCGAGGCCGACCAGCGTGTCCGTCGGTCCCTGGTAGCCGATGATCGCATCCGCGGCTGGCGTCGTCCGGAAGAGGTGCCCGATCAGAGTGCCATCGGCAGAGAGTACGTCGTACTGGCCAGTTCCTACCGCCGACCAGCGGATCGATGCCGCTTCCGTAAACCAGTCGCGGACGTCGTCGACGCTCGGCGAGTCCGGGAACCGCAGGTTGGGAGGCTCGAGTTCGTTCCCGTCGACCGGTCTGCTGCCACGCAGGCGAGTGAGGACTGATTCGGTGATCGCCAGGCTGGTCAGCGTCGCTCCGGAGACAGCGTCGACGTCGCGCCGCTGAGCAGCTTCGTCCCAGGTGAGCCCGTTCCAGGACGACAGAAACTGAGGATCACGACTGACCAGTGCCGCGTGTTCTTTCGTGTCGCGGCTGCTGAGGATCGAGGCCCCAGCGATCCGGTCTTCTCGGTCGAACGCCAGCAGCACATTGGTCGGGCCGGAAAATCCAACGATGTCATCGCTGTCTGGCGAGGTCTGCAGCACAAAGCCGAGTCGCTGGCCGTCGGCATCCAGCACGGTCTGAGTTCGCAGCTCCGGATCGATCGAACCAGTACTGACCGTGTCGGGAAAGAACTCGATCAGTCGGTCAACGTCGATTGGCGTCAGATCGCGAGTGGCCTCGCGGGCGAGAAACTCGCGTTGCCGCTGCCGAACGATCAGCAGCAACGCGGCGAACATCGACAGTCGGACAATGTGCAGCAGCAGGCCGCGCCAGCGGCTCCGTTTCCGTGGAACCGGCGGCTCGTCACGGAGAACAGGGAGCGGAAAGGGCGGCAGCGAGTCGCTCATTACTTCGCAGGGAGAACGTGAACGGCGTCAGCGTGAGCGTTGCCGCCGGCCCCTTCGGTCCCGATCACGACGCTCACTTCTTCGCCAGCCTGCAGCGGAAAGACGCCCAGCGAAATGAAGCCGTCGTCAATCGGCGGCTTCTCACGCATATTGATCTTCAGCGACTTCGTGCCGGAGGCAGTCTTCACGGAGACCGGAACCTTGTTGCCTCGATTTTCGTGAGGCTGGTACGCGATCCGGATATCACGTGGTCCGGCGCCGTCAGCTTTGAAGCGGAACGTAATCGTCGACTTCGAGCCCGCTCCGGCATACAGGTAGTTGTAGCCAACGTAACCCTTCAGCCCTGTGCCTTCGGTCCAGGTGCCAGACTTCTCAGCGTCCTGATCGTCGATCACCAGTCCGGGCAGCTTCGCCGGATCGATTCCCGTTGGCGGACCATACGGACCGGCCAGCGGCGGGATGTCTTTGGGGATGACGATCTCAGACGACACAGTCTCGCGACGGGCCTTGCCCGGCAGCTTCAGCAATTCGTTGAGTTCATCGAGATACCGCTCGTAAACGTCACGCGGCGTGCAGCTCTGGAGCGTGCAGATCGAAGCGGCCTTACCGACGACCTCGCCCATCATCCCACAGGTCTTCATCACGCGGACGGTACCGAGTGCCTGGTGTGTCACGCTGATGCAGCGGCCGGCCATGAACAGGTTGTCGATGTTTCGCGAGTAAAAGCAGCGGTAAGGCACCGGGTAGCCGTAACCGCGGTCGACTCGGCGGTCATGGACGGCGTACGAAATGAACGGGTTGTCCGGAAACTTCTCCGAGTACTGCTCCTTGGGGTAGTGGAGGTCGATCGACCAGGTGCTCGGCACGCAGCCGTCTGGGAACTGCTTCTTCGCGACGATGTCATCCTGCGTGAGAACGACGTCGCCCATCAGGCGTCGCGATTCGCGAGGTCCGCCGATGTACGCGATCCAAGTGAGCAATGCGTTGGGATGATCCTTCGCACCGTCGCGATTCTTCATCGCGTTAAATGCTCCGAAGACGGCTCGCAGGTTCCAGTCACGAATCGCCTCGGCGCCGCCGATCGCGTCCTTGTCGAAGCCGCTCTCCCAGAACCACTGCCCGTGGAAGTCACGCGGGTACGGAAAATCCTTCATCTGCAGGTCGAGTGCCCAGGGAGTTTGCGGGAACGCTGTCGGCTGCTCGGCATTCGCCCAGGCCCACATGTTGCTCATGCCCATGCGGCCCTTGTCGGTCATGTCCCAGTCGGCCTGAGCCAGATACCCGATCGTGCCGTGCCCGGTGCAGTCGGAGAAGAGCTTACCGGTGAATCGCCGCTGCTCGCTGGTGCGAGTATCGAACGCGTGCACGGCGACGATGCGGTCGTCCTGAGTTTCGACGCGGTACGCGTGGTTGTTCAGAAACAGATCAATGTTCTTCTCGGCCCGGACGAACGCTTCCTTGCCCGCGTCGCCGAACTCCTCATACGTGCCGGGCGACTTCTTCGCGTTGTCGGCGAACTCTTCAATGATCTCACCGATGCGCGGGTACTTGCCGCGGCGGATCAGTCCTTGAGCCCAGACGCGGACTTCGCTGGATCCGTTGCCACCGAGCACCGGGCGATCCTGAATCAGAGCGACCTTGCAGCCCATTCGAGCAGCCGAGATTGCCGAACCCATCCCGGAGTAGCCGCCGCCGATGACAACCAGATCGTACGGTCCGGCTTCGATCGGCTTCTCGCTGAGTCCCAGCAGTTCCCGCCGCCAGCCGGGAAGTATTTTCCCTTCGTTGGGCGGCTCAAAGTTCAGGTCTTTCGAGAACAGGATCGCGTCGCAGCGACCGTCAAACCCGGTCAGGTCATGCAGTGTCAGCTCAACCTGCTTTTTTGCGATCTCAACTGTGCCCCCGTCATGCCAGAACCACTCGACCGATTTCGTTCCGAACGTTTCCTTCAGAGGCTGGCCATCGACAAGCAACTCAAACCGCCCCGGAGAGCCGGGGGCCTTCCACTGAGCGACCCAGTCCTTCGTCCGTACGAAAACGCGGT
>JAPOLP010001053.1 GCA_029977045.1 Planctomycetota bacterium | reverse complement strand
GTGATGCGCGCGGTCGCGGCCCAGTTCGGCGAGCACGTCGTCGGTTTCGATCAGCTCGATCGAGATCGGTCCGCCGGTCTTGGTCATTTTACCGGAGTGGCGTTTCAGTGGCGTGTAGTCGCAGACGGCCGCCGCCGCAATCACGCCGTCGCAGTGCGGAAACGCCGACGTCGCCGCCTCGCGCATCTGGGCCGTCGTCACGACGTGCCTCACGTCACACCCAGTTGGCGGCACGAGATCGACCGGGCCGGTAACGAGCACCACTTCGTGACCGGCATCGAGTGCCGCCTGAGCAACCGCGTACCCCATCCGACCGCTACTGGCGTTCGAAAGGTACCGCACGTCGTCGATGTATTCGCGAGTCGGCCCCGCAGTGATCAGGATGCGCATGGAGTTTCTAACGGAGGGTTTTGAGCCACAGATAGGCACGGAGTCTCGTGGAATAAAAAGCTGCAGCGCGCGGGTCGTACCGCACCTGCCGTTCAGCGACAGCGTCCCGGCATCGAGTCGAGGCATAGTCTGCGGGAAGCCGACCAGTTAAGGTGGCTTCGCTTTGACCTCGGGAAAACCGCTCATGGATGCCGACGATACGATCTGCTACTGCTTCCACGTCTCGAAGCGGAAGATTCTCAAATTCATCCGCCTGGAGAAGCCGCGCCGCGCGAGCCAGATCAGCGAGTGTGCCGGCGCAGGAACCGGCTGCGGCTGGTGCATCCCGTTCCTGCAGAAGTATTTCGAGCAGTCCGCGGACGCCGACCTGATGACTCCCGATGAGTACGCAAAGGCGCGTGGTCAGTACATCGCGTCCGGCAAGGGAAAACCGCCAGCCGGTGCCATCCCGCCGCCGGATGCGACGTGAAAAACTCCGAGGGTCTGGAGCCGCGAGTTGCTTCCCTGGCGGGTGACGTTCTGTCGGCGTACGATCGCCGTCGGTCCGGAGTTTGCTGCCGAGTTTCCTGCTCGTTTATCAGAGTAGCCGGCAAGCAGGTTCCGCCACGACACCCGACTCAGTCGCCCGTACAGAAGGCATTGTTGAATGACGCCCCGCGAAGTTCTCGCGCTGATCCGCGAACGCGAGATTCAGGCTGTTGACCTGCGTTTTATGGACTTTCCTGGGACGCAGAAGCATTTCACGATCCCCGCTCGCACGCTGGCCGAGGAGAGTTTTGAACGAGGTTTCAGCTTCGATGGCTCGTCGCTGCGCGGCTGGCAGGCGATCAACGAGAGCGACATGCTGGTCGTTCCGCAGGCGGACACGGCGTTTGTCGACCCGTTCATGCGGCAGACGCTGGCTCTAACAGGAAACATTCAGGACCCGATCACGCGGCAGGACTATGCCCGCGATCCGCGCAATGTTGCCCGCAAAGCCGACGCTTATCTGAAGTCGACAGCGATCGCCGATGTCGCCTGCTTTGGTCCGGAAGCAGAATTCTTCATCTTCGACAACGTCCGGTTTGACCAGAACGAGCACGAGGGTTACTACCACGTCGACAGCCGCGAGGGGCAGTGGAATCGAGGACGTCGCAATCGAAGTCGCGGGCGAGGCGGCGACGGCAATCGAACGTCGAACTCCGGCTACGCGATCCGGCACAAAGAGGGATACCTGCCGATTCCGCCAGCCGACACGCTGCAGGATGTTCGCACGGAAATGATGCTCGCCCTGCAGGAATGCGGCGTCGAAGTCGAGGCTCAGCATCACGAAGTCGCGACGGCCGGCCAGTGCGAGATCGATATGCGGTACGGGCCGATGGTCAAAACCGCCGACAACCTGCTGCTCTACAAGTACATCGTCAAGAACGTCGCTGCCCGCCATGGTCGCACGGCGACGTTCATGCCCAAGCCGCTGTGGAACGACAACGGATCGGGTCTGCACCTGCACTTTTCGTTGTGGAAGAACGACGAGCCACTGTTTGCCGGCTCGGGCTACGGCGGGCTGAGCGACACCGCGACCTACGCGATGGGCGGCATCCTGAGGCACGCGCCGGCGATCATGGCGTTCTGCTGTCCGACGACGAACAGCTACAAGCGGCTGGTTCCAGGTTACGAGGCGCCGGTCAATCTCGCGTACAGCTTCCGGAACCGATCCGCCGCGATCCGCATCCCGGTTCACAGCCCGACACCCGCTGACAAACGGTTCGAGTTCCGCTGTCCGGACTCGTCGTCGAATCCGTACCTGGCGATGTCCGCACTGCTGATGGCGGCGATCGACGGCATCCAGAATCGCATCGATCCCGGCCCGCCGCTCGACAAGGACATCTACGACCTCGAACCGTCAGAACTAGAAAACGTCCCGAAGACGCCCGCGTCTCTGGAAGAGTCGCTGACGGCACTGCGAAACGACCACGACTTCCTGCTTCGCGGCGACGTATTCACCGAGGACGTCATCGACACCTGGATCTGGTACAAGACCGAGCACGAGGTCAACGCGATCCGCGAGCGGCCTCACCCCTACGAATTCGCTCTGTACTACGACATCTGATCCGCGCGATGGACCAGTCGCGCCGACCTG
>JAPOLP010000912.1 GCA_029977045.1 Planctomycetota bacterium | reverse complement strand
GGAGGATGCACAGGCTGCGGTGCGACACGGCCAGCGATCTGGAGCGGGACTATGTCGACCGTGTTCGATCTCTGCAATTCGCCGGACGATTCGCCTCCGGGCACCGCCGGACAATCACTCTTCTGGACAGTCTCGCTGTCGTGTGCTACCTATCCGGCATGTGGAAACGCTTTCTGCACCTTCTGTTTATGGCAATGCTCGTCGCCGGAAATGCCGGTTTTCTGAGCTTGTGCTGCGCTGCCGAGTCGGACTGCGACGGCCCGCTGCCCGCCGAGCCAGCTGAAGAAGAGAGTGAGTCCGCTGACGAGATCGAACTCGACAAGTTCCATTCCAGCGTGGCATACATTCCCGCAAAGGCCGCGATCGATCGTCGCCAGTGGCAGTGGAATGCCCACAGCTTTGGCGACGCTCAGCTCGCCGACTGCTCTCATAGTGTCGTCGGGGTTCGCGGCCCGCCGACCGCGTGATTCCGCCTGTTGCTGCGTCTGCTGAACGGCCTTCCGTTCCCGCGTGCTGATTACACCCTGGTCTCAATCGCTGCTGACCAACGTTTCCCGACAGCTGCGACACTGAGTTCAGCACGTCCAGTTTGATGTACCTCGAAACGTCCGCTCCCTTGCTTCGCGGACTGACGGTTTCGCCATGAGCGCCACTCTGCCTGTGTCCGAGTCGTCCGCACGCGCGATCGATGAATCGCAAGCCGACGCACTTCGCCATGCCATCGAACATGCCGCGCACCTGCTGCCGACGCAGGGGCCGATTGAGGTGTTCGTCCATCACAACACGCTGCACGCGTACGAAGAGCTGTCGTTTCACGAAGCCGTCAAAGTTGCTCATCGGCGTTTCGGTGCGAACCCGTACTTTCTGGAAGCAAAGTACCGCGAGTTTCTCGCCAGCGGCCGCATCACGGTCGGTGATCTTGAAGCCGTGCTGAACGACGAACTCGGTGACGGCGAAACTGAACTGATCGACGGGCTCGGAACACGCCTGCAGATTCGGCTGGCCATGCTGCGGCACCCGCTGCGGGTTGGTCCGGACGCCGAACTCCGCTGGATCGTCGCCGAGACCGACGCGCTGGAGAAGTTTCGCCCCGAAGTCCCCGCTCGCGTCCGTGAGAAACTGCTCGAAGGAGCGAAGACCTGGCTGGCTGGCCAGAAGACGGCAGGCGATGACAGTGAGCAGCTTTCGGAACTCGTCGGCGATCTGCTGACGAAGTACGGTCGTCGGCACGAAAGCTGGCGCGACTCGGCCTGGGAGACGGCCACGTTGCAGATCCTGTGGAGAATCTGCCGACAGGGATCGCGAAGCCTCCCGGAGAGTAAGCCGGCAGACGAAGCGGCGCCGTACCCTCGCAACCTGCTGCTCCAGACGACCGGCGAGGACATTAACCGGTACACGCACGATGTTTTGATCCGCTTCTGCGGCGCGTTTCTTGATCAGGGCTACGCTCACTGGGAGCTGCCGAATCGCGATCAGGGATTGTTTCAGTCGTTCATCAGCCTGTACTCGCAGCAGCGGTCGATGCCGGACGAATGGCTGCGTGGCTTTCGCGAGGAACTCGTTTCGATCCGCAACGAAGAAACGTCGCCGATCCAGTCGATCATCGAATCGCTGGACCTGATGGGCGTTGACGACGCCGACCGCGACGAGTTCATCACGCAGGCATTGCTGTCTCTGCGCGGCTGGGCCGGCATGGTCTGGCAAATGGAAACCGCCGCTGGCTGGACAGTCCACCCCGCTCCGAAAGGCTCGCTGCTGGAGTACCTCGCCGTGCAGCTTCTGCTCGAACGGCAGGCGATCTCGTACGTTGGCCGCGAAGTTCTCGGCATCAGCGGCACGGTCAGAAAGACACTCGACGCTGCCGCCGAACGACTGGGCCGCAGCCAGCCGATGAACGTCGAACGCCGAGCCTTCCAGCTGTTCCAGGTCGGGCAGATGCTCGGGTGGCAGCCGCAGTCGCTGCTGAACCTCGACAACGCCGGCTGGTCAGTGCTCGCGAACGAAGTCGAATCGTTCTCCGCAATGGAACGCCGCCGCGTCTTTCACGAGGCCTATGAGCGGCAATACCGGGTCGCAGCACTCGACGCCTTCGCAAAACACTCAGCCCGCCGCCGCAACCTTGCTCAGCAGCAGACCGCGCCGGCTCGTCCGGCGTTTCAGTTGATGTGCTGCATCGACGACCGCGAGGAGTCTTTCCGGCGGCACGTTGAAGAGGTCGCTCCGCAGTGCGAAACCTTCGGAGCCGCCGGCTTTTTCGCCGTCGCCATGCAGTACAAGGGCGCCGCCGACAGCTTCTACAAGCCGCTGTGTCCGGCGGTCATCAACCCCGACCACTACGTGCAGGAAGACGTCGGCTACACGTTTGAGGGCGTGCATCAGTCGCGGGCTCAGATGCGCAAAGGTCTGGGGCTCGCCACGTACCTGTTCCATTCGCAAAGCCGGACGTTCCTGGGCGGTATCGTCACCGGAATCGCCGGCTCACTGGCGACGGCTCCTCTGGTGGGCCGGGTCCTGGCACCGCACCTGACCGCCCGGATCCGCAGCCGGTTTGGATCACTGCTTAAACCGCCGCCCGTGACGCGACTGCAACTGGAGCGTTTCAAAGACAGCTCCGGTCCGGAAAACGGAAACATCGGATTCACGCTCGACGAGATGGCCAGCATCGTGATCCGGTTGCTGCAGGACATCGGGCTCACAAAGACAGACGACTTCGCGCGACTGTTCATTGCCTGCGGGCACGGATCGTCGAGCCTCAACAACCCACACGAATCGGCGTACTGCTGCGGTGCGTGTGCCGGCAAACGCGGCGGCCCAAATGCGCGAGCCTTTGCTGAGATGGCAAACGACCACAGGGTGCGAGCGCTGATCGCTGAAAGCGGACTGGTCATCCCGACCGACACCGTATTCGTCGGTGCGTACCACAATACGTGTGATGACTCGGTCGTCTATTTCGATCTCGATCGCGTCCCGGCTTCGCACCGGGCGGATTTTGAAACGGCACGCAAGGCGATCGAGGAAGGCCGCACGCGGAACGCTCACGAACGCTGCCGCCGGTTCGCTTCCGCGCCGCTGACGCTGACCCCCGAGG
>JAPOLP010000755.1 GCA_029977045.1 Planctomycetota bacterium | reverse complement strand
GGACTGCTTGGTTGAGGTGTTTGAGACAGAGAGAACGAGGGACGGAGAGATTGAGAGAAACAGCGGGAGGGCCAGATGACGGGGACGGCAATTCGGCGGCATACGGATCTGGATGTTTATCAGCGGGCGTTTGATGCGGCCATGAAGTTGTTTCGGTTATCGAAACAGTTCCCGAAAGAGGAGACGTACTCGTTGACCGATCAGGTGCGGCGGTCGTCGCGGTCTGTCTGTGCGAACCTTGTCGAAGCCTGGCGAAAACGCCGTTACCCCAACGCCTTCGTCAGCAAACTCGGCGACTGCGAATCTGAAGCGGCGGAAACGCAGGTCTGGATTCAGTTCGCTGTCGAATGCGAGTACCTCGATCGCGACACAGCAACAACGCTTTACACCGAATACGACAACATCCTGGGAATGCTCGTCCGCATGATCACCCACCCCGAACAATGGACCTTCAACAAGTGACCCCGCCCGTGCCTCCCCATCGCTGCACCCTTGCGTCTCGCTATCGCTCAATCTCTCTGTCTCTCTGTCTCGCCGTCCCTCTGTCGCTCCTTCTCGCCACCTCGGCGGCCGCCGGGGCGATGACGAAGAACATCGAAGCCGTGCGACCGCGGATCGGCCAACAGGGGACGACGGTTGAGGTCAGCATTCAGGGGATTTCACTGGCAGAACCACGCGAGATCATTTTCTTCCGGCCTGGCATTCGAGCGATCGACTTTCAGCCGGCGACTCCGCTGCCTCGCCGCAACTTCGCGCATGGCGGGACGATTGTTGAAGAAGTGCGGTGTCGGTTTGAGATCGCTCCGGACTGCCCGCCGGGGGAGCATTCGTTTCGGCTGCTGACCGCGACCGAGCTGACCTGCATCGGCACGTTTCATGTCTCTCCGTTCCCGGTTGTCGACGAGGACGAACCGAACAACGCGTACTCGAACGACTCGCGGGAAACGGCTAAGCCCGTCGAGTGGAACACGACAGTTCGCGGGCAGTTGGGCAACGGAGCACGCACGGACCTCGACGTTTACTGGGTCGACGCGAAAGCCGGCCAGCGACTGTCCGTCGAAGTTGAGTCCGCTCGAATTGCCGATCAGCACTACGGTGACTCAGAGTTCGACGTCGCGCTGCGAATCTTCGACGACGGTGGCCGGACGCTCGCGGCGAACGACGACAACCCGCTGCATCTTCAGGACCCAGTTCTGTCACTTCGCGTGCCCAGAGATGGTCCGGTTTACGTTGAAGTGCGACGTTCGATCTTCGCGCCCAGCGAGACGCTCTACTGCGTTCACATCGGTGATTACCGCCGACCGCTCGCCGCGTTTCCTCCCGGCGGCCCAGCCGGAAGCGACACTTCGATTCGGCTGATCGGCGACCCACTCGGAGATTTCGAGCAGACGATTACCGTTCCGCAGGCCGAGGGCACGTTCAAGTGGTTCGATGGTGAAGCAGAAACTGTCCGTTCGCCGAGTCCGCTGAAGTTGCGTTCGAGTCCGTTTCCGAATGTGCTCGAAGATGGCTCCGTCGCTCAAACGACGGTTTCGGAACTGCCCGCCGCGCTGAACGGCATCATCGACAGCCCGACCGACACCGATGCTTACCGACTGACAGTGAAGAACGGCGAGAAGCTGCACGTTCGCGTGTTTGCCGCAGCGCTCGGTTCACCAATCGATGCCTCGATTCGGATCCGACCGGTCGCCGCCGATGGCAGCCTCGGCGAGCCGGAAGTCGAACTCGACGATTCACCGCTGCACGATCACGACATCTTCGGGACCAGCTTCCGAGGTGGCGGCGGGCTGCAGGAAGCGATCGATCCGTCGCTCATCTGGGAACCGAAGCAGGACGGCGAGTACGTGCTCGAAATTCGCGACACCAGCGGAGCCGGCGGCCCGACGGGCGTCTACCGAATCGAGATCGAACTGCCGCGCACCGTGGTGCAGACGCTGCTTTCCAGTGCGACGTTTGACTGGACCGAGTCGACTCGCGTAACAGGCCTGGCGATTCCGCGAGGCAACCGCTGGACGATCGACATCAGCCTGCCGGCGGGGCAGTGGAATTCGCTGAAGTCCGACTTCGACCTGATCGCTCACGGCCTGCCGGACGGAGTGCGAATGATCTCGCCGCGCGTTCCTGCCGGAACAGGTCGCTGGCCGGTCCAGTTCGAGGCTGATCCCGAGGTCAAGCCGGTCGGTGCGGTATTCACACTCGAAGCCCGTCCCGTCGACGAAGCACTGACTGTCGAGACCCGTTGCCAGCAAAACGTTCCCTTTGTGAATCATCCCGGCGGCAGTGCCTGGCGGACCGTGCAGACCGATCGGTATATCCTCGGCGTGACGGATTCCGCTCCGTTCTCCATCGAGGTCGAACAACCGAGTGTCGCACTCGTTCGAGGCGGCGAACTGGCGGTCCCCGTCAGGATCACGCGGCGTGAAGGCTTCGACGAGGCGATCGAAATCCGCTGCGGCGACCTGCCTCGCTCGATCGCGACACCGCCTCCGACGCTCATTCCTGCTGGTGAGAGTTCCGGCATTCTGCAACTCGGAGCCGAATCGAACGCACCACTCAGCATGCTGCCGCTGTACGTGATCGCCAGCACGGTTCGCGACGACATCGACCCGTTCCTCGGCAGCGGGCATCTCCGAGTGTCATCGCGGATCGTCAGCCTCAGCATCGCGCAGCCGTACGTCGAACTTGCTTCGCAGCCGGAAAGTATTCGTCGCGGCGAGCAGAAGCCGTTCGTCTGGACCGTCCGGCATCAGACTCCGTTTGAAGGCACCGCCCAGGTCACACTGCTCGGTCTGCCGAAGGGCGTCAGCGTCGTCGAGCCGTCGCCGACAATCACGAAAGACTCAGACACCGTGACCTTTAACCTGCAGGCCACCGACGAAGCACTCCTCGGCCAGGCTAGCGGACTCATCTGCGAAGTCACACTACCGGTCGCCGATCAGCAGATCGTCCAGCGAACGGGTAAAGGCACACTCAGAATCGACCCAGCGAAGGTCACAAAATAATGAGCCACAGAATCATGATTCTGCGATTGATCATTCTGTTTCCCATCATTCTGTTGCATACAGGAACTCTGCCCGCGGCAGAAGCCGTCAGCTTCCGGCGGGACGTGATGCCGGTTCTGTTTCGCGCTGGGTGCAACTCGGGGACGTGCCACGGGTCCGCTCGCGGTAAGGACGGGTTCCGGCTGTCGCTGTTTGGCTTCGATCCGAAGGGCGACTACTTCCGCATCACGCAGGAGATGATCGGACGGCGAGTCAACGTTGCGGCTCCTGAGCAGAGCCTGCTGCTGAAGAAGTCGATCGGAGCGGTTCCTCACACCGGCGGCAAGCTGTTCGATCGGGACAGCGAGTATTACCAGACGCTGCTGAGCTGGGTCGAAGCAGGCGCACCAGATGACGAGGGCGACGTCCCGGAAGTCGTCGGACTCGAACTCTCCAGCGAACGGTTTCAGTTCGAGAACCGCGGCGATGGCGATTCGCTGCGAGTGACCGCTCTGGCGAGTGACGGATCAAGACGCGACGTCACTTCGCTCGCCCGCTTCCACAGCAACAATGCAAGCATCGCCGACATCGGCTCGGACGGTCGCGTCACAGCAAACTCGCCGGGCGACACGTACGTCTTCGCGAGGTTTAACCGCTTTACGATCGGGGCCGAGGTCATCGTGCTGCCTCCAGCGGAAGGCTTTG
>JAPOLP010001023.1 GCA_029977045.1 Planctomycetota bacterium | reverse complement strand
GCCGGCTTCGCCTGAGCCTCGTCCTGCTGCAGCAGGTAAGAGAGCGCAAGGCTAGACAGTCCGGCAGAACCTGCACTGAGAAAATGACGTCGTGAATGCTGTGTGTCGTTCATAATTCGATCGCCTGTTTGTTCGATCGCTCGGCCTGGTTCGTGAATCAGGAGACCGTGGATCGGATTGTCCGAGCGAGTCAGTGCGATTGAGCCGCGAAGCGGCGACAGTTGACTGTCCTGCTGCCGCCGCTTCGCGGCTCAAATCGGGTTGTTACTCCACATCTGCGGGCTGACGCCCGCAGCTACGTGCTGTCGCCGCTTCGCGGCTTTTCTGATCACACTCCCCTCCATTCCGCACTCCGCATTTGAAATCAGTCGACGTACAGAAATTCGTTGGAACTCAGCAGCAACTGGCAGAGATTGGCCAGAGCGACTTCGCCCGCGTCCCGGGGCACGTCTTTCTTTTCTTTTTCGTCGCGGACCATCACCGGCTTCTCAGTGAAGTGCTGTGTTTGATGTTCGAGGAATGCCAGGGCGTCGTTGACTTCAGCTTCGGTCGCGGCGCGGGTCAGGGCGAGTTGCCAGGCGAGGCGGACCTGCTCGCACGAGTTCGTTCCCGCTTCGCTGCGGACTCGCGTCGCGAAGTCTTCAGCCATCTCGGTCACGAACGAGCTGTTCATCAGGAACAGTGACTGAGTCGCGACCGTTGACGCGTTGCGTTGTTCGCAGTTCGGCTCCATGCGCGGTAGATCAAACGTGTCGAGCACTGTCAGCGGTCGCGAACGCCGCCACTGGATGAAGACCGACTTGCGCAAGTCCTCGCCCTGCATGTCGATGACAGCTCCCGGTCGGCCGGCGTTGAGGTTCTCTTTGCCGATGACGAACTGTCCGACGAGGTCAGCCATGACGGGAACCGCTTCCCCGTTCCGTTTCGGATTCAGCTTACCGGTCACGGCGAGAACCGCGTCGCGAACTGTTTCGGCCTGCAGGCGTCGCAGCGGGAACTGCCAGTAGAGAGCGTTGTCCGGATCGACCATCTCAGGCGTCGATTCGGAGTTTGCGTCGGCAACGACGCTGCTTACTCCTGCCTGGCGGTACACCGACGACGTCAGGATGACTCGCTGCAGGTGCTTGAGGCTCCAGCCGCTGGCGACGAACTCGGACGCCAGCCAGTCGAGTAGTTCCGGATGCGTCGGGCGGTTACCGAGGAACCCGAAGTCACCAGCCGTCGCGACGAGTCCGCGACCGAAGTGGTGCATCCAGATTCGATTGACCAGAACGCGGGCGACCAGCGGATGCTCGCCATTCGTGAGACGCTGTGCCCAGGCGAGTCGCCGACCGGTTGTCGGCAACTGCTCGTCGTTAAGCGGCAGCTTCGCGGTCTCCGAGTTGTCGTTGAGTACCGTCAGGCCAGCGGGTTCGAGTTCCTGCTTTGGCTGCTCGTGGTCGCCGCGAGCGAAGAAGAACGTTCTCGGTACCGAGCCGGGAGTTTCGGTCAGCGCCCGGACGAACTGCTCCTTCGGTTTCGTCTCCCGCAGAGCCGCTGCTTCGTCGGCCATCTTCTTGAGTTCTGCAGCGGCCTTGCTGTCGTAGAGGTACAGCGAGCCGGCGGAGACGTTGAGGCTCGGGAACTTCTTGATCAGCTCTTTCTGCTCCGGCGTCCGCTTCTTCTCTTCGGTGTCGCGAGCTTCGCGGGCGGCTGGCTGCATATCCTCGGGCAGCTTGGCCAGCTCTTTCTCGAACGTCGCGTCGATGAACTCCTTTTCCTTCTTCGATCGCTCGTCGAGGATCGCCTTGGCTTTCTCTTCGATCTCGGCAGCCGCGGCCTTGTTTGCTTCGGTGTAGAGCGAGACGCGGCGGGCGTTCGGAGCTTTCCACTTCTTCCAGTCGTAAGCCGGCTCGAAGATCGCCCGCAGCCGGTAATAGTCGCTTTGTGGAATCGGGTCGTAGCGGTGATCGTGACACTGAGCACAGCCGACCGTCAGGCCGAGCAGCGAACTCGACACAATCTTGATCGTCTCCGCCATGACCTCGTTCTTGGCGAGTTCAACGTCATCCGCTCCGCCACCCGTCCCGTCGGGAGCCATGCGGAGGAATCCCGTCGCGATCAGCTTCGCGATGTCTTCGGAGGGCAGCTCGGCGTACGGCGGCTTGACCATTTCGTCGCCGGCAAGCTGCTCGCGAATGAACTCGTCAAACGGCTTGTCATCGTTGAGCGACTGAATCACCCAGTCGCGGTACTTCCAGGCCCACGCACGTTCGACATCGTCGATCGTGTAGCCTTCCGAATCCGCATACCCGGCGACGTCGAGCCAGTGCCGGCCCCAGCGATCTCCGTAATCGGGCAACGCCAGCAGCCGATCGACCAGTCGCTCGTAAGCGTTCGGCGAATTGTCGTCGACGAACTCGCGAACCATCTCCGGAGTCGGTGGCAGGCCGAGCAGGTCGAACGAAACTCGCCGCAGCAGCGTCAACCGGTCGGCGTCGGGTGACAGCGAGAATCCCTCGGCTTCGAGCTTCTGCAGAACGAACGCGTCGATCGCTGTTCGCACCTGATCGGCATCTTTGACAGCAGGAACGGTCGGACGCCGCACCCGCTGAAACGACCAGAAGCTGCGTTCTTCCTCGGTGATGAGG
>JAPOLP010001183.1 GCA_029977045.1 Planctomycetota bacterium | reverse complement strand
GGTCGCTGCTGAAGTGAAGCGGGAGTTGGAACCATGCAGACAATTGGCATCCTGATTGGCGGATTCGTTTTCGTGTATCTGGCGATGGTGATCGCTCAAGCGAAACAGCGGTCGCGCGACTGGGCCATGCACAGCCAACTGACACTCGCGGCGATGCAGCAACAGCTCGAAGCCGCATCACTGCTCCGGCAGCGAGCCCTGCAACAGCAGACAGCATGGCAGGGATATCGAAACTTCGTTGTGACTCAGCGCGTTCGCGAAGCTCACAATGTAGTCTCGCTGTTCCTCAAGCCGCAGGACGGCAGGCCGCTACCTGAGTTCCTGCCCGGTCAATCCGTTTCGCTGCGAGTGAGGATTCCTGGCGAGGACAAGCCGATCGAACGCCGCTATTCATTGTCCAGCGCACCGAACCCGAACTGCTATCGCGTGACCGTGAAGCGAGTGTCTGACGGGAAGGTGTCGAGCCACCTGCTTGATCGCGTTGAGACTGGCACGGCGGTCGAACTGGAAGCGCCGAGCGGTGACTTTCATATTGCCGAAGAGAGTGAGCGTCCGGCAGTTCTGATTGCCTCCAGAATCGGCGTGGCCCCTTTCGTCAGCATGTTGCAGGCAGCCGCGGGTGATTATCGGCGACGGAGCCTGACGCTGATCTACGAAGTGCGGGACAGTTTCGATCACGCGATGAAGAACGAGCTGGCGGCACTGGCGGCAACAAACGATCGATTGAAGATCGTCTCTGTCTTCAGTTCGCCAAAGGCAGATGACCAGTGGGGCCGCGATTACGACTACGCGGGGTCGGTCGACGTTGAGCTTCTGAAGTCACTGCTGCCCTGCAGCAACTTTGACTTCTATCTCAGTGGTCCGGTTGCGACTGTCGAATCTCTCAGCTCCGAATTGAAGAGCTGGGGAGTTCCGGACACGGCTCTCTTCACGAACGCGTTCGGAGTGGACTCGCCAGATACGCCTCCAGGTAACGATGCGGCTTCGACAGCCTCAACCGGGCGTGCGACAACAAGAGCCGTCTCCAAAGCACCCGCAACGTCGACGGCGCTCCTCGCAAAGCTGGCGAAAGGGAAACCAGCATCAAACAGGACGGCCCGGCAACCTGAAAACGAGACCGATCGCGGCCAGGTCCTCAAGTCGTCCGCACGCGAGGTGTCACGTGAAGGCAAAGCTCAGCCGTTGCCGGCAGAAGGCAAAGCGACGTCGGTGGGTACGAGCGAGATTCTGGCTCGCCTGCGAAGTCGCTCAGGCATCAACTGCTCCAGCGAAACCGCCGAGTGGAACGAAACGGTCGACGATGTTCTGAAATCCGTGGACGGAGCGACGGTCTCAGGCGGCACGATGGCAATCCCCGCGATCGGAGTATCGGAACGGCAACTGGCGGGCGCTGCGTCGTGAACCTCGACGTCTGCGCGAATTGTGGCCCCCGGAACCTGAACCGTTCGCCAGAGACACGCTTCGACTTCGGCGAATGAGGTAGGCAAGTTTCGCAGGCCCGACAATACTGTCGGCATCAGGCGGAGTTTCCGGCAGTTCAGTGAACTGCCAGGCCGGTTTTCCGGAATTGCTCACAGGCGAGTCTTCGCGAGAGATTCGACTCCGCCGTTTTCCATCAGCAGCCCTGATTGGCCATGTTTGAAGCACAACGCCGTGAGTTCTATGACGCCCCGATTTCGT
>JAPOLP010000673.1 GCA_029977045.1 Planctomycetota bacterium | reverse complement strand
CGTTGTCTCGCGTGCTCATCACTGCCCCGTTGTCGCACATGCGGTCGCGCGAGCCTGCGCGGCGTAGTAATCGATCGTCGGCTTCAGGCCCTCGCGCCAGTGGATGCGGCCTTCGTAGCCCAGGTCGTGTTTCGTTGCCGAGATATCCGCCCATGAATGCTTGATGTCGCCTGCCCGTGCGTCGGCGAAGTTCGGAGCGAACTCGACGTCGAGCTGCTGGCAGATTTCCTGCAGCAGGTCGAGCAGGCTCAGCGATTCGCCGCAGCCGACGTTGTAGACGTTGCCGGAAACGCCCTCGGAATGAGCGGCCTTGAGGTTTGCCTCGACGACGTTGCCAACAAACGTGAAGTCACGCGACTGCTGCCCGTCGCCAAAGATCGTTGGCTGCCGGCCTTCGACGAGAGCCGACACGAACAGAGGAATGACTGCCGAGTACGGGCTGTTCGGATCCTGTCGCGGGCCGAAGATGTTGAAGTACCGCAGCCGGACGGTTTCGATGTCGAACGAGTGCGCGAAGGACTCGCAGTACAGCTCGCCGGCCAGCTTCGCGGCGGCGTAGGGCGAGAGCACCTGCGGCACCTGCGACTCGCGTTTCGGCATTTCCGGATCGTTGCCGTAAGCGCTGCTCGACGCGGCGTAAACAAGCCGCCGAACGCCGGCTTTCGCGGCAGCGTTGAGCAGAGTCACTGTTCCGGTCACGCAGGCGCGATGCGTGTCGAGTGGCCGTTCGATGCTCAGCGGGACCGAAGCCAGTGCCGCCTGGTGAAAGACGATCTCGACGCCGTCAACGGCCTGCGTACACGCAACCGGATCGGCCACGTCGCCCTGGATGAAGTCGAACTGGCCGTCCAGATGCTGCAGATTTCGCAGCGTTCCGGCGCACAGGTTGTCGAGTACTCGAACCGTATGCCCATCCTCGACGAGCTGCGTCACGAGATGCGAGCCGATGAATCCGGCGCCGCCCGTCACGAGGTAATTCGTCACCGTGGTCTCTCCTGAATCCGGCGAAGGATCGGCAGTCGGCTTCGCCCGGGACTCGAATTGCGTGGCTCTGCGCAGCGATCGCCGAGGACGCGCAGAGCTTCCGACTCTGGACTCTACCACTCGGAAAAGTCTCGCGAGTCAGGCAATTCGGGCTGTTCCGGAATTCCTCGCCACGCCGGACAGTTCACGCAGTTTCGTCCGGCTGCTCGCTCGTTTCGATTCGTACCACCGCTACGATCCGGCCAGCACCGTTGCCCTTTCGACCCGCCGATTGACCTTGCCGAGACTGCAGAAGGGACCGCGACCATGCCGATTCCCGCCAGCGACCCGATCATCAATGTGCCCATCGCGACGCCGTTCGACGACCAGGACTGCGTCGACCACGAGGCTCTGGTTCACAACATCGAGCTGTGGATGAAGACGCCACTCGCCGGCTTCCTGGTCGGCTCGCAGACCGGCGAAGAGTGGTTCCTCAGTGAAGAGGAGAAGCTGCAGATCACGCGGACCGTCGCTGACTGTCTCGAAGGCAACCGCTTCGTCATGGGCGGCATCGACTGCCCGTCCGTTACTGAAACGCTGCGCCGGGCCGAGGCGTTCGCCGAAGCCGGAGCTGAGATGGTCCGCATCCGGTTTCCGCGCGGCGAGCACCTGATCGATGACTATTTCTCGGCAGTGCTGCCTCGCTGCCCAGTCCCGGTGCTGCTGATGCACCAGTGCGATCCCGCGCGGTTTGGGATGGCAGGCCAGCCAGCCGCGTCGCCCGAAGTGCTGGGCCGGATCAGCAACATGGACAACGTTTTCGGCTACGTCACCGACCACGACCTGCGGTTTGAAGCTCGTGTCCGACCGCACGTCGGCCAGGATCGCCGCTTCTGGATCTGCAACGGCAGCCTGATCGTGCAGGGCACGCTCATCGGCTGCAACGGAACAACGACGGCGTTCTCAAACATCTGGCCGGCGGCACTCGATGAGCTGCTGCGGCTGGGCATGGCCGGGAAGTTTGAAGAGGCGATGCCGCTGCAGCACAAGCTGCAGAAGATCGACGCCGTCATGCTTCCCTGGCTGGCCGCCGGCGTCAAAGCCTCGCTCAAGCTGCTCGGCTTTAAAGGCATGATCCCACGGCGGCCCACGCAACCCATGCCCGCCGACGCTGTCGCCGAACTCGAAACCGTGATGCGCGAAACAGGTTTGCTGAAGGATTGAGCCTTACGCCTGTTTCGGCACAGCCCAGTGGTTTTCGCGGTAGCGTCGAGTCAGAAGTTCGGACGCTTCCTGGTCGTTGGTGATCTGCTCGGTGGCCGGGTCGAACTGCAGGGTGCGACCGACTCGGGTGCAGATATTGCCGAGATGGACGACGGCGGCGGTTCGGTGGGCGATTTCGATGTCGGCGTTGGGAGTGCCGCCGTTGCGGATGCAGTCGATCCAGTTGAGCTGGTGCGAGGCAACCGACGCGCCGATCTGGCCTTCCGGCTTCTGAGTGATCCGAGCGTTGCGTTCGCCCTGGATCTCGATCTTGCCGCGCTTGCTGAGAAACATCTTTCCCTTCGTGCCGATGAACTCGGCACCGCTGTCGACATTGAACGGGTAGTTCGTTGACCACAGCCGCTGCTCGTAGATCAGCATCCGCTTCTGGCCGACGCCGCCTTCGCCGGGGTACTCGAACGCGATCTGCTGTGTGTCGGGAAACTCCTGATCGTCGTCGAAGTGGTACTTGCCACCAATGCCTGCGACCGTTGACGGGTGCGTGTCGACGCCCAGCCCCCACAGTGCGTAATCGACGTCGTGAATCCCGTCGTTGCCGAAACCGCCGCAGCCAAAGCCGTACCACCAGTGCCAGTTGTAGTGCAGCCGGTTTGCCTGGTACGGCTGATATTCGGCCGGGCCGACCCACAGGTCGTAATCGAGATTGCCCGGCGGATCGGTTGGCTGAGCGTGCCCGATGTTTCGTCGTCGCTGCCAGTTCCAGGACTTCGCGATCAGCACGTCACCTATCAGGCCGTCGCGCAGCATCTGCACGGCGTTGCGAATGCCCTCGCTGCTGCGCGACTGCGTTCCGTGCTGGACAACTCGTTTGTGTTTCCTCGCCGCGTCGAGCAGCAGGCGGCCTTCGCGGATGTTGTGGCAGACGGGCTTCTCGATGTAGGCGTGTTTGCCCGCGTTGACGGCCAGCAGTCCGGCGGTCGCGTGCCAGTGGTCCGGCGTCGCAATCGTGACCGCGTCGATCTCTGGATTCTCGAGCACTCGCCGCAGGTCGGAGACGACCTCGGCTTTCGGAGCAATCTTTTTCGCCTCAGCCAGGCGCGACTGATCGACATCGCAGACCGCGACCAGTTCGACGTTGTGCTCGGCGAGACTCAGAACACTCGAAACGTGATGCTTCCCCTGGCCTCCGCAGCCGATTACCGCAACGCGAACTCGATCGGACGGCGCCGCTTTGAGAATCGCTGGGGCCGCCGCCGTCGCCGCGAGGCCAGCCGCTGAGGTCGAGAGAAAGCTCCGTCGGCCAGTTCCCGTTGCTGCCTGCTGCGAGCGGTCGAGGTTCGTCACGTTTCGTCTCCTGTGTCGGAAGAAGAGTCGTCGGTTTCCGCGTTTTGCTGGACGGCCTGCGCCGCTCCGCTATCTGCAGTCGACTGGCTGTCTGATTCAACCGACTCGTCAGCCTTCTCGGCAATCTGCTTGCTGGCGACCTTCCGCAGCCAGTGAACTTCCATCGTTGAGTAGTCGACGGTGCGTTCGCACTTCCAGTACTCGGGGATCTCAAAGATCGAACGCCGGGGAGTGCGGAAGAGCATCAGCGTGTCGTCAGCAGTCACGTCCGGTCGGGCGAGGCGTTCCAGCGATTTGTAGAGCGGCGATCCGTTCTGGATGTCGGGGACCATCTTGTACGGAGGGTCGAAGAAGACGAGCGAATACGGCAGGAAGCCTTCGACGTTCTTCGGGCGGAACGACGTCAGCGTCACGTCGGTCTGCCAGCAGAGTGTTTCGTCCTGGCACTTGAGGCTGGCGACGTTTTTGCGGAGCAGTTCAGCAGCTTTGCGGTCCTTCTCGAAGAAGACGACCG
>JAPOLP010000867.1 GCA_029977045.1 Planctomycetota bacterium | reverse complement strand
GGGATGCAGGTATTGCGCGAAGTGCCAGGTGTGCCCGTTTCGAGTCTGCGGCTTCCCCAGAATCGCCGCCGAGACGACTCCGATCCGGAACGGTTCCCGCGCTTCTGCCGCGTTCAACGCGCTGCCCGTCTGAAGCCCGGCGACGGTCGCACCGGCCAGCTTCAGCCAGTCGCGACGGGAGAGGTTTGAGTACTGGGGACCGTCTGAGGGTTTCATTCGTCTCTCCGGCTCTGCTGCGATATGGAAACGGCGCGGAATGAAACCACAGGGCCGGCGATTTTGCCAGCGGAGTACCAACGCGAGATCACACGACTCATCGCCCGCACGACTGAATCACCGGCGAGTTTTCCGATAAGCTGCTCCCCGCATCGGACAGACTCTGATCGCTCACCGTTCCGGAACGCGTTCGTGACACTTTCCGGAAGTAGCACGGACGCCCCGTCCGTGAGAACTCGACGGACGAGGCGTTCGTCCTACAGCATCGCCGAAAAAGCGGGATGCTGATTCAGCACATTCCTCACTCCTGTCGGCACGCTTAACCCGTTAACCGAGCGTCTCGCATGACCATTCCACCCTGGTATTTGCGTTCGGCAGCCTTGATTGCGGTGCTGGCTGTCACTGGCGCGCCGTCTGTTTACGGTCAGACGGGCGAGCAGTCAGCGGCTCAGTACCGCGACGTTGTTCGGCCGTTTCTGCAACAGCACTGCGGGAAGTGTCACGGTCCCGAGACCGCGAAGGCCGGGTACCGGATTGATCGGCTGGGGACGGACTTCTCGGCTCCGCAGGTTGCAGAGCAGTGGAAAGAGGTCATCGACCGAGTCAACGCAGGCGAGATGCCGCCGGAGGGGGAAGCTCGTCCCGACACGCAGCAGGCGGCCGCGCTGACAACGTGGGTCAGCCGCCAGTTGCGTGAAGTGGAACTCGCCGCTCGCCAGGCGGGCGGACGCATTCCCGTTCGGCGACTGAACCGCGACGAGTTCGCCAATACGGTCCGTGACCTGTTGAAACTCGATCCGCTGATCGTTGAGCCGCTCACGGAAGAACTCCCCGCGGACGGGACAGCCGAGGGATTCGATCGCGTGGCGGCAGGGCTCTTCTTCGATCAGACGCAGATCGAACGCAGTCTGGCTGTGGCCGCGAAGATCGCCGACGTCGCGATCGTGACCGAGCCGCCGAAGACAAACCGGCTCGACTATCGATTCGACTTTTACCGGCTCAAGCCGCCGCCCGAGCAGGTGCCGGTGTTCCCCGGTTTCGAGCATACGATTCCGCGCGGCGCGAAAGACTTCATCGTTCACCCGACGCATCTCGAATTCATTCAGGGTGGCCCGACTTACCGCCGCGAGTACGACGGCTGGGGCGTCGTCGCGCACTTCGCGATCGCTCAGGTCGTCACGCAGGACGGCTATTACCGGTTCCGAGTCAAAGCCCGGGTTGAAAACCGTGGGCGCAACGAACCCAATCGCTTCAAGCTGCGGTACGCGCTGAACTCGCCGATTCAGGTCGAGGAAGAAGTTCCGCTCGATCCGTCAGGAGTGACCGAAGCGTTGCTGTTTCTGCGCGGGCCGGTCAACGGCGAAGTCAAAGGTCCGCAGGTCTTCAACATGCTGTGGAACCATACCGAGAAGGCCGTCATCAACGAGCCCTCTTACAAGTCCGTCTTCTCCGACTGGACGCGGCTGCGCGGGGCGCTCGAGCGAGCGGCGACCGAGCGGGCTCCGCAGGACAAAGTCGATGCCCTGAAGGCCGAACGCGCGGAAGTCGAGAAGAAGCTCAATGCGTGGACCGGAGTGTCCCACATTTACAACCCGGAGATGAATCTCGATCAGCTTCCGCGGCTGCTGCTCGAATCCGTGGAAATTGAAGGCCCGATTCAACCCGAGTGGCCGCCCGCCAGTCACAAGACGCTTCTCTTCGACGGTGACGAACGCAGCGACGACGAATACGTGGCTGAGATGTTCGCGCGCTTCCTGCCGCGAGCTTATCGCCGCCCGGTGACGCAGGCCGAGATCGACGCGATCGTCAGCGAAGTACGAAGCGCCCAAGCGTCCGGCCAGACGCTGCCTGTCGCGGTGCGAAGCGGTGTGCAGCGAGTACTCGTCGCGCCGGGCTTCCAGTTTCTGGAGCAGCCCGTTCCTCGCGAGTTGCTCGTATCCACAACGTCGGCAAGCCCCGCGTTGCCGGATCAGGTCGCAGCCGATTACCGACTCGCGTCGCGGCTGTCGTACTTTCTGTGGAGCACGATGCCGGACGACGAACTCTTTGAACTGGCCGCCGCCGCGACGCTGCATCAGCCGGACGTGTTGAAGGCTCAAGTTACTCGGATGCTGGCCGATCCGAAGTCCTCCGAGTTCGTCGAGAATTTCGCCGGGCAGTGGCTGTCGGTTCGGGCTTTCGGCTCGATCAAGCCAGCGGCCGAGTACCGCGATTACGACGCTCCGCTGGAAGCCGCTTCGCAGCGTGAGCCGTTCGAGTTCTTCTCGGAAGTGCTGCACCACAATCTGCCGGTGACGTCGTTTCTCGACAGCGATTTTCTCGTCATCAACGAGCGACTGGCCCGGCATTACGGCATCGACGGTGTGACTGGCCCCGAGTTCCGTCGCGTGGGAATCCGACCCGAACATCACCGCGGCGGAGTGCTGGGGATGGCCGGCCTGATGACGTATCTCGCCGACGGAACCCGCACGCTGCCGATGCGACGCGGAAGCTGGGTGCTCACCGAACTGTTCAACGATCCGCCCAACACGCCGCCCGCCAACGCCGGCGAGATTCAGCCCAACACGTCCGGAAAGAACCTGACCGTGCGCGAGCGACTGGAGCTGCACCGTCGCAACGACGTCTGCGCCTCGTGTCACGCGAAGCTCGACCCGTACGGCCTCGCTCTGGAAAATTACGATGCGATCGGTGCCTGGCGCGAACGCATGAACGGCGAGGGTCTCAGCGGATCCAATCTCCCGCTACTGGACGTCAGCGGCACGTTCCCCGACGGCCGGTCGTTCAGAACGCTCGAAGAATACAAGTCCGCCCTGCTGACCCACAAAGACAGCTTCGCCCGCGCGTTCACCCACAAGCTCCTGACCTACGCCCTCTGCCGCCCGGTCGGCTACACCGACCACGAACTCGTGGACTCGCTGGTTAACGACCTCACCCGCAACGACTACCGCATCCAGTCGCTGATCCAGTCGCTGATCCAGTCACTCGTCGCGAGCGAGACGTTTCAAACGAGATAAGCAGCACCTGCGACGAGTCAGCCTGACGG
>JAPOLP010000708.1 GCA_029977045.1 Planctomycetota bacterium | reverse complement strand
GCCCAGCGAAACTCAGGCGTCGTCAGCGTCCGCCCGCAAACGCAGATGCCCATCGCGGTGTAGGCATCCCAACCGTTGGGATGCCTGCGATGAATCGCCGCGACGTACGCGTTCAGCTCGTCACGCGAGCAATCTCCGTTTGAGGCTAATCCGATAGCAGTCCTGAAGTCCGCAAGCGACTGACGCAGCGCTTCTGCCGCGTCGCGAATTCGGCGGCACTCATCCAGCAGGCTGCGTTCCCAGCTGGCAGACCACTCTTCGACGGAGACTCCAGCCAGCGGAGCGTTCCAGTCAATCTGCTCGTAAACGAGCGCCAGTTCGCCGACGAGTTCCTCGATCTTCTGAAACGCGGCCTCGTCATGCTGGACAGTGTCCGCCCAGCGAAACTCAGGCGTCGTCAGCGTCCGCCCGCGAACGCAGATGCCCATCGCGGTGTAGGCATCCCAACCGTTGGGATGCCTGCGATGAATCGCCGCGACGTACGCGTTCAGCTCGTCACGGCGGACCTTGAGACGCTCACTGACGGGCAGCCAGTCGTTCGACTTCGACTTGCGATTCTGCAGCCAGGACTGCTCAAGCTGGTCGAGAAACCGTCGACGTTCAGCCTTGTTACTGTGCAGTTCGACGCAGCAGTCACCGAGTCCGTGCTGACGCAGACGCCGATAGACGACATCCAGTGCAGCCGTTTTTTCCGCGACAAACAGCACCGTTTTGCCGACCGCCAGACATTGCGACACGATGTTGGCAATCGTCTGACTCTTTCCCGTTCCGGGCGGACCGACCAGAACAAAGTCCTGGCCTTCCGACGCGGCCATGACCGCCGCCAGTTGCGACGAGTCCGCTGGCAGCGGATGAAAGATGTCCTTCGGTTCGTAGCGGACATCAATCTCCGTCGGATGCGGAATCGAAGGGCCATCGACAGCGAAAGCCTGATCCGGATTCTGGACCAGATGCCGCACAACGCGGTTGTTCTGCAGGCTGTCGAGCCGGTCGACGAGGTCCTTCCACATCAGATACTTCGCGAACGAAAACGTTCCGAGCGCCGACTCGTCAACGACCTCAAAACCTGGCAGCTCGCGCACGTCGCGACGGACCTGATCGAACACCAGCGGCACGTCGATCCCGCTGTCATCGGTCGGCAGGTTGCTTTCGAGATAGGTCAGATCGCGACCAAAGTCCTTCTTCAGCAGCTGAATCAACGTCGCGTTAAACCGCACCTCGTCTTCATGCAGCACCAGGTAGTACGGCGAGATCGCGCTCTTACGAACAAGCTTCACCGGCACCAGCAGCAGCGGAGCACGGCAGACGCGCGACTGATCTTCACGCGGCTTCCAGCGCAGAAAACCGACCGCCAGAAACAGCGTGTTCGTCCCGCCTTCCGACAGGTCGTTCCGCACGCTGCGGTAGATATTCGTCAGCCGCGACGCCAGATCCTGCTCGGTCAGCGGGCACGCGATTTCGTTCCGTTCCAGTGCCTGAATGGCGAACTCCCGGCCGAGATCCTGATTCCTGGTCTGGCGGTGCATTTCGGCGTCGCGGTCGCCGAGCGGATTCTCTTTCGGCAGCGAAATCACACGCAGGCGAATCCCCGACGCCAGCCGGTCTTCGAGCTGCGAGACTCGCGGACAAAGCAGCGGGATTGCCTGTTTCGTCTCGCGAAAGTTCAGTAGCCGGTTCCGCAGTGACAGGTCGAGAAGTTTCCGCTGCCAGCGATCGATTCGACCGTCAGGAGTCGCGGGCCGTTCTTCTTTCGGCGTCACTTCCGTCGGCAAGCGATCAAGCGACGGAGCGGCTGGCAGCGGCAAAAGCCCTCCACTTCCGGATTCCACCGGCTGATCCGCCTCGGCCCCGACACGGTCGTGAGAAGCCAGCGGGCGAATCTGAGCCATCCTCGCTCTGGCAATATCAATCGCCGCGACGAACTCGTGCTCGGCGGATTCGCTGGTTGATTCTTCCGCTCGCCGCACGGCAACATCGAATGACGCTGGCGGTCGCTGAGTGAGCAACGTTGTCTCAAACGTCACCAGTTCCTTTGCCGCGATTGCTTTGCGTATCTCGCTGCAGTCCGTTTCGATCAGCTGGCGAAACGTCGTCTCAACCAGCCAGGCCCCCACGAAACAGTGGCCGTTCAGCATCACGATCACCGGGTTCAGGCCCACAGCCTCGATCGCCGCGGCCAGCAGCAATGTCGAATCCAGACACGTCGCCAGACCATTGCTCAAGATCGCCGACGGCAGCCGCGTCTTCTGCCCGACGGTCTCAAAGCTGCCCGGCGGGTTCGCATACGTCAGCGACCGCGACGCAACAGACGACCACAATGCAGCGACCAACAACCAGGCACGCTGCGGATCGCCGCTCTGGTAACCGTCGAGCGACGACGGATGACCGGATCGGGCCAGCACCTCGCCGGCGTCTTTGAGCACGCCGGCAATAGCCGGATCGTTCGGCATCACAAACGCAGCCAGCAGTTCGCCGCCGGCTCCCATGCCGCCCCACTCGTCGCGAGCCAGCACGCGGACTTCGTGCTCGGTCTCGGCAACCGTCGAATCGTTCCGCAGCAGCCGAAACGTCAGGATTCCCCGTTCGGCTTCATTCAGCCCGGACAGGTAACCCGGATCCAGCCGCAGGTCGCGATCGCTCAACGTGACACTGGAATCCGGAGCCAGCCGGTCAATCACCCACGACTTCGGCTTCAGAAAGTCGGGGGTTGAAGTGACTTCGAGCCGCAGCTCGCTCAAGGAGTCCGCTGACTGATTGTGAACTTCGATCGACCGCAGAAGCGGCGCCGAGTTCTGCCACGACGCATAGTTCACGCACGCGGCAACGTCTGCCTCGATCGTTACCCGCGTGCTCTGCCCCGAACTGGCTGCGTCGTCCGCCATTGCTCCACCTCAGAACTGTGCTTGCCGACGTTGAAACGGTCACTTGTGGACAGTGATCGTAGCTGATGGGCACAGGCAGAGAAGCAACGCAGGCCGACCTCAGAAAGGCGTCGACGGTGACACTATGGTGCGCCGTCCTTGACGATAGGATTCGTCAGCGTGCCGACACCCGCGATGGTGATCGAGACCGAATCGCCGTCTTCGAGGGTGAAGTCGTCGTCGGGGACGATTCCGGTGCCAGTCATGAGAAAGGCTCCGGTCGGGATGTCGTTCTCGCGGTAGAGCCAGCTGATCAGGTTGTCGAACGTTCGAGCCATCTGGCCGAGGTTGGTGTCGCCGCTGAAAACTTCGGAGCCGTCGCGAATGATCGACAGTTCAATCTTTGTGGCTTCGAGGTCGAGGTCGCCTTCGGCGAGCAGGACGCACGGGCCAAGGCCGGCGCACTGCTTGTAGAGTTTGGCCTGCGGCAGGTAGAGAGGGTTCTCGCCTTCGATATCGCGCGCTGACATGTCGTTGCCAACCGTGTAACCGACCAGCCGGCCTTTTGGCGAGATGACCAGAGTGAACTCGGGTTCGGGCACGGACCAGTTGCTGTCGTACCGGACTCGCAGGACCTGCCCCGGACCGGCGACGCGACCTGGCGTTGCTTTGAAAAAGATCTCCGGACGCGGTGCGGTGTAAACGCGGTCGTAGTGCGACGCGCCGGTTTCGGATTCTTCCATCCGAGCAACCTGGCTGCGTTTGTAAGTGACGCCCGCAGCCCAGACTTCCTGCTGATCGATCGGTGCGAGAAAGCGGACATCGCCAATCGCGATCGGATCGGCTTTCTGATCGATCAGGAACTTCGCGAGGCCGACCGGATCCTTGGAGTGCAGGATATCAGACAGTGTCTTCGTGTTTTCGACCTGCGTCAGGTCGAGAGGCTGCAGGTCGGACTCGTTGACGGAAACGATGCGATTGTCGCCAGCTGAAACAGAGACGCGGGCAAGTTT
>JAPOLP010000029.1 GCA_029977045.1 Planctomycetota bacterium | reverse complement strand
GCCTTGCGCTCTCTTACCTGCTGCAGCAGGACGAGGCTCAGGCGAAGCCGGCCAAGCCGATTGCTGAGAAGAAATCGTTTGACCTGGAACCGAAGGAGCCGCCGTTTGAGCCTCGGGCGACTGCGATGATTTCGCTCTGGATGCAGGGAGGACCTTCGCATCACGACCTGACGGATCCGAAGCCGCTGATGAAGGAGTGGGACGGCAAGACATTCCCTGGCGAGGTCAAGTACGACAACGCCGCTCAGGCCAGCTCGAAGGTCTTCGCGACGCCGTGGCAATTCGCTCCTCGCGGCGAATGCGGCATGGAGCTGTCCGAGCTGATCCCGGAGATCGCCGGCGTTGCGGACGACATCTGCCTGATTCGATCGATGAAGACCGGCGTCAACAATCATGGGCAGTCGATCCGGGCACTGATCAACGGGCGAATTCTCGGCGGGCGGCCGACGATCGGGAGCTGGCTGACTTACGCACTCGGCAGCGAGACCCAGAACCTGCCGGCTTACATGGCACTGATCGACCCCGGACAGCTTCCCGTCATGGGAGTTGAGAACTGGTCAAACGGTTTTCTGCCGGCGATTTACCAGGGAACGGTCATTCGGGCTCAGGAGCCGCGAATCCTCAATCTCCAGCCGCCGCAGCATCTGCGAGGTGAAGTGCAGGACCGGTCACTGGCGTTTCTGAAGAAGCTCAACGAGCAGCATTACGAGCAGCGACCGGGACAGCTCGATCTGGAAGCCCGAATCCGCAGCTATGAACTCGCCGCGCGAATGCAGACGGCGGCGGCTGAGGCGATGGATCTGAGCAAGGAATCCAAAACCGTGCAGCAGATGTACGGCATGATGGATGGAGGCACGACCGCTGAGTACGGTAGCCGGTGTCTGATCGCGCGGCGGCTCGTCGAACGCGGAGTGCGGTTCGTCCAGGTCTTCACGCAGAACCAGCTCTGGGACAGTCACGGTTCGATCATCAGCGCGCTGCCGGCGGCCTGCAAAAAAGTCGACAAGGGTTCGGCGGCACTCGTCGCGGATCTCAAACAGCTTGGCCTGCTGGACACCACCGTCGTTCAATGGGGCGGCGAAATGGGCCGGCTGCCGGTCATCCAGAACGATGCCGGTCGCGCCAAGCTCGGTCGCGACCATAACACGTACGGCTTCAGCCACTGGTACGCGGGCGGCGGCTTTAAGGCCGGTCACGTTCACGGAGCCACCGACGAATGGGGCCACTACGCAGTCGAAGGCACTGTCAACCACTTCGACATTCACGCGACGCTGCTGAAGCTGTTCGGGATCGACGACAAAGAGCTGACCTACCGCTGGGGCGGTCGTCTGCAGTCACTGACCGACGGCCAGGAAGGCAAAGTCGTCGAGGAAGTACTGAGCTGACGACTGTTCCGGTTGCCGGCGACCATCGTCGGATAAAGAATGACCGGCTGGTCGCCGAAAGTAGCCATCTCGCTCCGTCGAGATGAGCCGACGTGGCTGGTCACGTCCCAATCCAGAGTCGTCGTTCCCTGCGGGCATCCGCGCGTCGATCGTCTGGCCTGAATTCACCGGGCGACTTCTGCTATCGGCTCATCTCGACGGAGTGAGATGGCTACTTTGACAGGATGCACGTTGATGGCTGATTCGTTTCCGCTGACCTGGGAACTCGATTCGCTTTATCCGAACCCGGAAACCGCTGAGTTTCGCGAGCTGGTCGACAAGCTGCGGGCGACTCTGCAATCGCTGGCGGGAGATTCGGAGCTGCCGGCGGCGACCGACTCGGAAGACGTAGCAGTCACGTGGGCCGAGTTTCTTGATCGTTATGCGACAGCGTTGTCTGACTTCTCGTCTCTGAATGCGTTTGTCGGCTGCCACGCGGCGGCGGACGCGGCGAATAAGACGTTTCAGCGTTACGAAGGCGAGCTGTCCGCGTTCGGGCCGTTGCTGGCTGAAATTCAGACGAATCTCGAATTCGCGCTGCAGGAAGCGTCAGACGCGCAGCTCGAATCGTTCTTCGCAATGGACGAGCGGCTGGCTGAGGTGCGGTTCTTTCTGGAGACCGCTCGCGGCAGCGCGGCGTTGCGGTTGCCGAAGGAGCAGGAACTGCTGGCCGCTGACCTGTCAGTCGACGGCCTGCACGCCTGGAGCCGGCTCTACGATCGGCTGTCCGGCGAGCTTCGCGTCAGCGTCATGGAGCGCGGCGAGGTCGTCGAGAAATCGCCGGGGCAAGTCAGTCTGGAATCGCCCGAACGGTCGGTTCGAGAGAACAACTTCTTCGCGGCCAACAAAGCGTGGGCGAACATCGCGGAGACCTGTGCCGACGCGCTGAACCATATCTCCGGAAGCCGGCTGTCGAAGTATCGCCGGCTGGGCGTCGACCATCTGGCCGCGCCGCTGCATCTGAATCGGATGACGCGCGAGACGCTCGACACAATGTGGCGGACGATCGGCGAGCGGAAGTCGTGTCTGGCTGACTATCTGCGGAAGAAGGCCGAACTGATTGGCGTCGACCGGCTTGCCTGGTGGGACCTGCAGGCTCCGCTGCCGGGGACGTCCGGCGAGAGCGACTCGAAGCTGTCGTACGACAAAGCCTGCGGGCTGACGATCGATGCATTTGCCGACTTCAGCCCGAAGCTCGGTGACTTTGCCCGGATGGCAATCGAGAATCGCTGGATCGAGGTCGAGGATCGTCCAGGCAAGCGGCAGGGCGGCTTCTGCACCGACGTCGCCACGCGAGGCCAGTCGCGAATCTTCATGACGTTCACCGGGACGGTCGACGGGATGTCGACGCTGGCGCACGAACTCGGGCACGCGTACCACTCGTTCGTACTCCGTGACCGACCGCTGCTGCTGCGTGACTATCCGATGAATCTGGCGGAAACCGCGTCCACGTTTGCGGAAGCGGTACTCGGTGAGAATCGGCTCGCGGCCTCGGAGTCTCCGCACGCCCGCCTGAAGATGCTCGACCAGATGCTCGGCGATGCCGTCGCGTTTCTGATGAACATCCACGCGAGATTTCTGTTCGACGACGCCCTGCACACCGAGCGGGCATCGGGCGAACTGTCGGCGGAGCGACTCAGCGAGCTGATGGCCGGCTCACAGCGGCAGGCGTACCTCGACGTCCTGAGCGACGACGGCTGGAACCCGCTGTTCTGGGTCTCGAAGTTGCACTTCTATATCGCAGACTGGCCGTTTTACAACTTTCCGTACACGTTCGGATATCTGCTGTCGCTCGGGACCTACTCACTCGCTCAGGACGCGGCTGACTTTCCGGCTCAGTTCGACGAGTTCCTGGTCGCGACGGGCAGCCAGACGGCAGAATCCGCTGTCCAGAGCAGCTTCGGCTACGACGTGCGGGAGCCGGACTTCTGGAACCGCAGCCTGGACGTCGTCGAAAGCCGCGTTTCACAGTTCCTGGAGCTGGCGAACACGGTCTCCACAGGGACGGGCGTTGGTTGAAGGTGCGTCTCGACCGCGTTATCCTCCCTCGCTTGCTCGCCGGAATCTCGCTTCCGGTTCGCTCTGAATGCTTGTTTCCAGCCTCCGCGAGGCTTGGATCATTCACCATAACTTCTTGCTACCGTTACAGATCGAGACAGTCTCATGGCAACCGAAGCGCTTGCCGCCGAAGTCCGGACCCAGATTGGCAGCAGCCACTCGCGTCGTCTGCGACTGGAAGGAAAAGTCCCAGCGAACCTTTATGGTCTGGGAAAGGACACAGTCGCCCTGACGATTGCGTCTGACGTCATCACCCCTGCCGTGATGGCTGGCCATCGCGTCATTGACGTCAGCGTCGACGGTGCGACCGAGAAGGCGATGATCCGCGAAGTTCAGTGGGACACGTTCCTGTCGCACATCCTGCATGTCGACCTGCAGCGGATTGATGCCAATGCCCGTATCGACGTCGACGTTGCGATTCACCTGCGTGGAACGGCCAACGAAGGCGTGCTGGATCATCACCTGCACACTGTCGAGCTGAACTGCCCGGCGTACGCCGTTCCGGATCAGATCGATGTCCGGATTGGTTCGCTCCGTATCGGCGATCAGGTGACCGTCGCTGACCTGGCTTTGCCGGAAGGCGTCACCTGCAATCTGCCGGGCGATTCAGTCGTCGTGCGGATCAACGAAGTCAAGGACGTCGAAATCGTTCAGGAAGACGTCACGGCGGCAGGTCAGCCCGAACTGATCGGACGCGCGTCGGACGACGAAGAAGATTGATCGACGTGCGACTGGTTCTGTCACAGTCGTGCTTCTCACTCACGAGCAGACTTTCGACGAACTCGTTGCACAGGATAAGTGATTCATGAAACTGATCGTGGGGCTGGGAAACCCCGGCTCTCGATACTTTCAGACCCGGCATAACGTCGGGTTTGATCTGTTGAACGCGTTTGCGGATCGACACTTTTTTCCGCCGGCAAACCGGAAGTTTGACGGCCTGCTGACAGATCACATCATCGGCAGTGAGAAGGTCGCTCTGCTGGCACCGCAGACCTACATGAATGCGAGTGGCCGCAGCGTTCGACAGTGCGTCGACTTCTATCGAGTCGAACCGGAGAACGTTCTGGTTCTGCTCGACGATATGAACCTCGACCTCGGTCGACTGCGACTGCGGGGAAAGGGTTCGGCAGGAGGCCAGAAGGGGCTGGCGGATATCATTCGCCATCTCGGGACGGACGAGATTCCCCGGCTTCGGTTCGGGATCGGTCGCCCGCCCGGACGCATGGACGCGAGCAGTTTTGTTCTGCAGAAGTTTACCGATGACGAACGCCGCGAGGTCGACGTCAGTCTGCAGGACGCCCTGGCAGGACTCGACCTTTGGGTCAGCCAGGGGCTCGAAGCTGCCATGAACGAAGTGAATCGCCCGGCTGAATAGAGCCGCCCGGTCATCTGAGTTCGAGGCAACATCGAGACTCGTTTTCAGTCATACAAATTCAGAGTTCGAGATCACAAATCCGGACGATTCGCCACCTCGGCGGATTGCCCAACACCCCATCCGGAACAGCGATCGACAACTCAGAACTGTCTTCGGGCGAATGGTGCCCGGAGCAACACACGGGTGACCGTCAGGTGACGGATCACTCGCAGACACTAAGGGGTATTGCAGTGGCAACAGGTCATTACGAAGGCATGTTCATTCTGAACAGCGGCAAGTTCGGAGCTGATCCGGACGCGGCTGGTGCAGAAGTGGCATCAATCATCGAGAAGATCGGTGGCGAAGTCGTCGCCCATCGCCCGTGGCAGGACACCAAGCTGGCCTACCCGATCAACGGCCACCGCAAGGGGCTGTACTATCTGGTGTTCTTCACGGCGGAATCGACGCGGCTGAACGAAATCAACCGCATCGTGCAGCTCAACGAAAACGTCATCCGACACATGATCATTGCTCACCAGCAGGATCTGTTCGCTCGGATGGTCGAGATGATCAGCGGCGGCGACGCGTTTCGTCTCGTCGAAACCGAAGAGCCGGAAGATGACGGCCCAGTCCGTTCCCGTCGGCGGAACGACGAGGACGATGACGACGACGATTCGGTCGACGACTAATAAACCTGCGACTCTGTCCGAGTCATTTCCGAATCGGGCAGCCGGACCCGCAGACCTCAGTCTTCTGACAGGAGGAGCAAGATGGCGAGCTTCAACAAAGTTATCCTGATGGGAAACCTCACTCGGGATCCGGAAGTTCGTTACACGCCCTCTGGTACTGCCGTGACCGACATTGGACTGGCCGTCAACCGTTACTGGTTCGACAAGCAGGCCAACGAACGGCGTGAGGAAACGACGTTCGTCGATGTCACCCTCTGGGGACGCCAGGCGGAAGTCGCTGGCGAGTATCTCGCCAAAGGCCGCCCGGTTCTCATCGAAGGCCGTCTGCATCTCGATTCGTGGGACGACCGGGAAACTGGCCAGAAGCGGTCGAAGCTGAAGGTCATCGGCGAGACAATGCAGTTGCTCGGCAGTCGAGGCGAAGGTGGTGGAGGCGGCGGAGCGCCGCGTCCGTCGTCTGGTGGCCAGAACTACGGCGGCTCATCCGACAACTCATACGGCGGCGGGTCCTCTGGAGGAGATTTCGAGCCATCATCTGGTGGCGGCGGTATTCCCGACGACGAAGTGCCATTCTAGACAATCACTCGATTTCAGATTTCAAACACTCAATCCGCTCGCGGATTTACATCGAAACAGTCAACTGCTCAGGTTGAGGATTCAGAACCATGCCACGAACCAACCGAATCAAGGCAACTCCTGGCCGTCGCCGCCAGACCGAACTGCTGCTTGCTGAAAACGTTCCAAACGTCGGACAGCAGGGTGAAATCGTCAAAGTCCGGGCTGGCTTCGCTCGCAACTACCTGGTCCCACAGGGACTGGCGACGCTCGCCACTGATGAAAACAAGGCGGCTGTTGAACAGCATCGCAAGAAGCAGGAAGAACAGCGCAAGGCTCAGGTCAAGGCCTGGAAAGACCTCGCCGACACGATCAGCAAGTACAGCGTCACGATCGAAGCCAACGCCAACAAGGACGGCCACCTGTTCGGCTCGATTCTGGCTGGCGATATCAGCGAGCAGCTCAAGGCGGCGAACTACGCCGTCGAACCTGAGCACATCAAACTGGAAGGCCCGCTGAAGGAAACCGGCATGTACACCGTCAAGGTGCAGTTCGACGAAAAGGTCGACGCTGAAGTTAAGGTCTGGGTCGTGCCAAAGGCTGGCTCGCCCTCCTGACCCATGTCGAAAAGCTGCCGAAACATCGTGCAGCAATTCGCCTCGGCAGCGAGTTGACATCGCGCCGAAGTCTGCGAACCTCCCGCCCGGTCGGAACTTTTCGACCGGGCTTTTTTGTGCCCCGACTGAACCCCGGGCCGCCTCGCAGGAGTTCGAGAATCCATGCCCGATAACAGCAACGGACGCTCCAAAGGGCGGAAACCATCGCAAGCGCAGGAACTGTTTGCCGGCAAGCTGCCGCCGCAGAACCTGGAAGCGGAACGCGGCGTGATTGGCAGCGTCCTGCTCATGACCGAGGCGCTCGATGAGGTCGCTGAAGTCCTGACGTCGCACCACTTCTACAGCGACGCGCACCAGCAGATCTTCCAGGCGATTCTCGATCTGCATGAACGCGGCATTCGCGGTATCGACGCCGTCACGCTGCGCAACGAACTGGAAAACAAGAACGTTCTTGAAGCCATCGGCGGCGACGAGATGCTGATCTCAGTGATGAACGCCGTCCCGCACGCAGCTCACGCGCGGTACTACGCCGACATCGTCCGCGACAAGTGGATTCAGCGGTCGCTCGCCTATGCCTGCAGCGAAGTGCTTGCGCAGTGCTACGAAGGCGGCCGCGAAACTGCGGACGTTCTCTCGACGGCCGAGCAGCGCATCTTTGCGATCCTCGAGCAGCAGGAACACGTCGAGAAGATGCAGCTTCACGACATCCTGATTGAGGCCTTTGACCGGATTAACACGCGACTCGAAGAGGAAGGCACGACCAGCGGACTGACGACTGGCTTCCAGGATCTCGACCGGCTGACCAACGGCATGCAGCCCACGGAAATGATCATCCTGGCGGCTCGTCCGAGTATGGGGAAAACGGCGCTCGTCTGTAACATCGCCGAGGGTGCTGCCGAAGCAGTCTACGACAAGGAAACCGGAGCGAAGACGCCCGTCATCATCTTCAGTCTGGAACAGTCCAAGCTGGAACTCGCCGAGCGTCTGCTTTGTATCCGCGCGAAAGTCAACGGACATCGCGTTCGGGCGGGCGAGCTGGATGAAGTCGAGCAGGACATGCTCATGACGGCCTCGCAGGAACTCAGCGAGCTGCCAATCTTCATCGACGACTACCCTGGCCGGACGATGGCTCAGATCAGCGCCATCTGCCGCCGCATCAAACGCCGTCAGGGACTCGGGCTGGTCATCATCGACTACCTGCAGCTCATTGAACCTGAAGACAAGAATGCTCCGCGAGAACAGCAGATCGCGCTGATCAGCCGCCGCCTGAAGTTCCTCGCGAAGGAGTGCAGCGTCCCGATCATCGCTCTCGCGCAGCTCAACCGCGGCGTCGAACTGCGTGAAGACAAACGTCCGCGTCTGGCCGACCTTCGCGAGTCCGGTTCGATCGAACAGGACGCCGACCTCGTCATGTTTCTGCACCGCCCGGCGGCGTACGATCCGGAAGACCGCCCCGGCGAGGCAGACGTCATCATCGCCAAAAACCGTAGCGGCCCGACGGGAAGCTGCACACTGGCGTGGATGAGCGAGTCCATGCGTTTCGGAAACCTCGCCCGCGTCCCGGACGACATCGGCAGCGGCTTCTGAACGCGTCTGCGACGGGCGACCATCCGGCCAAATCGCAATCCGCTGTGCAGTCACGACCGGACTGCAGGCAATGACAACGTCACGACCTCTCCTCACCTGCCCTTCAGTTGCCGAGAACACACGTCATGACAGCTCTTCAGAGAACTCTGACGGTTGTGCTGCTGAATCTCACATTGGCGGCGTCGCTCACTGCTGCCGATGATCGGGTTCAGTTCAATCGCGATGTGCGTCCGATCCTCTCGGACCATTGCTTCGCCTGCCACGGGTTCGATCAGAAGAAGCGCGAGGCCGGCCTGCGGCTCGACGTTGCAGAAGGTGCGTACGCCGACCTCGATGGCCACCGGGCGGTTGTTCCGGAAAGGCTCGACGACAGTGAGTTGTGGCGGCGAGTGATCTCCGACGATTTCGATGAAGTCATGCCGCCAGAGGATTTCGGCAAGCCGCTTTCTTCAGAACAGAAAGATGTCCTCAAGCGGTGGATCGAACAGGGCGCCGAGTATCAGCAGCACTGGTCGTTCGTCGTACCTCAAAAACCGGACGTGCCGGACATCGACGGAGCCACGAACCCGATCGATGCGTTTCTGCAGAAGCGTCTTCAGGCTGAAGGACTCACGGCGTCGGAACTCGCGGACAGGACCACGCTGATTCGGCGCGTCACGCTCGACCTGACCGGACTGCCGCCGACCATTGCGGAAGTCGACGCATTCCTCGCCGACAAATCGTCGGACGCTTACGGGAAACTGGTCGAGCGACTGCAGGAACGCGTGACGTACGGCGAGCACATGGCACGGTACTGGCTGGATCTGGCTCGCTATGCCGACACGCACGGCCTGCACCTAGACAACGAACGTTCGATGTGGCCGTACCGTGACTGGGTCGTGAGAGCGATCAATGACAATCTGCCGTTCGATGAATTCACTCGCTGGCAGCTTGCCGGTGACCTGCTGCACGAGCCGACTCGTGACCAGCTCGTCGCTTCCGGCTTCAATCGCTGCAACGTTTCAACCAGCGAAGGAGGCAGCATCGCCGAGGAGTGGATCTACCGATACGCAGTTGACCGCACGACAACGGCCATCGAAGTCTGGATGGGACTCACGGCTGGATGCGCGGTCTGCCACGACCACAAGTTCGATCCGCTGTCGATGCACGACTACTACTCGATGTACGCCTTCTTCCACAGTGCCGCCGACCCGGCCATGGATGGAAACAAGATTGACACTCCCCCGATCCTGAAGCTCACGCGACCGGAAGACGAACAGCGACTGAAGGAGCTGGATCAGAAGATCGCGATTGTCGAAAGCCGCATCACGGAACTGGTGACCGCTTACGAATACACCGATCCAACGACGCAGTCGCCGCAGCCAACGGAGCAGACCATCGAGACGGTCTGGTTCGAAGATGGGTTTCCCGCCAGTACCAATCCCGAAGCGACCGGGGCACCGCTGAAGATCGTGTCGAAGCCCGACGGCCAGGTCTTCAGCGGGAACAGTGCCATTTCCCGCACGGCGTCCAACGCGATTGGCCAGGACTTCTATCACGGCGGTGCGGAATTCACGGTCCCGAAGAACGGTCGTCTATTTGCCTGGTGCTACCTCGACCCCAACGACACTCCCGACACGATCATGCTGCAGTTCCACGTCGGCGGCTGGAATCGCCGAGTGGTGTGGGGGAACGTCGATCGAATTCCGTGGGGCAAGCCGGACACACCCGAGAAGTTCCACATGGGAGAACTGCCCGCAGTCGGAGAATGGGTGCGTCTGGAGATCGATCCCACGAAGCTGAATCTGAAGGCGGGCACGAAGATCGGCGGCTATGCCTTCACGCAGTTTGGTGGCACCGTCAACTGGGACCGGCTGGGAGTCGTCACAACGACGAATCCGACAACCGATCCGGCCTGGTCATTTGCGGTCTGGAAGCAGCAGAACCAGGGCAAACGCAACAACGATCTGCCCGAAGGCCTGAGGCAGCTGGTGCGAGGCAAGCAGGCAGACCAGTGGACGCCGGAAGAAGCCGACCGCGTCTTCCACTTCTGGTTGAAGACGTTCTACGGCGGACTGCGCGACGAGATCGGGCTGCTAGAAGCTGAAAAGACGCCGTTCGACCGCGAGAAGTCGGACATCGAAAAAGCCGCGCCGATCACGATGGTCATGGCCGATCTTCCGCAATCCCGCGAGAGCTTTGTGATGCTGAGCGGCGCCTACAACCGACCGGGAGGCAAGGTCGCTCGCGGCGTGCCGGCCTTTCTTCCGCAGCTTGCAGCAAAGCCGGCGGATCGGGATTACAACCGTCTGGACCTCGCAGACTGGCTGGTCAGTGGGCAACACCCGTTGACGGCGAGAGTCACCGTGAATCGCATCTGGCAGCAGTTCTTCGGAACTGGCCTGGTGAAAACAAGCTGGGACTTCGGTTCCCAGGGAGAGTCGCCCAGTCACCCGGAACTGCTGGACTGGCTCGCGACGCAGCTTGTGGACGATGGCTGGGACATGAAGAAGTTCGTCCGTCGCATCGTGACCAGCCATGCCTACCGGCAGAGTTCCCGGGTGACTCCGGAACTGCTTGAGCGTGATCCGGAGAACCGCCTACTCGCCCGCGGCCCGCGGTATCGCCTGGATGCTGAAGTCCTGCGAGACCAGGCTCTGTTTGTCAGCGGGCTGCTTGTGCCCACTGTGGGAGGCAAGGGCGTCAAACCCTATCAGCCACCCAATATCTGGGAGCCGGTCGGCTTCGGCAACAGCAACACTCGTTATTACAAGCAGGACTCGGGCGACGCTCTGTACCGACGCAGTCTTTACACATTCCTGAAACGAACGGCTCCTCCGCCGTTCATGGCCAGCTTCGATGCCCCTAACCGCGAGCAGAGCTGCGCCCGCCGAGGCCGCAGCAATACTCCGCTGCAGGCTTTACAGCTGATGAATGACATCCAGCATGTCGAAGCCGCTCGCGAGTTCGCGTCACGCATCCTCAAAGAGGGAGGAGAATCGGCGGAAGAACGAATCCGCTGGGGCTGGCGAGTGGTCACCAGCCGCCAGCCGGTTGCCGAGGAACTCGCCGTCGTCAAACGCACACTAGACCGTTATCACGATCGCTATGCCGCCGATGCCGATGCCGCCGCTCAGTTGATCGCGTACGGCGAGAGCAGAGCCGACTCGGAACTCGCTCCGGCGGAACTCGCGGCTTACACGCTGGTGGCCAACTTGCTCCTTAACCTTGATGAAGCAGTGAGCAGAAACTGATGCACCCGATTCTCGAAGCTCAACAGTTTCAAACGCGTCGACAGTTCTTCCTGGGAGCCGGACTGAAGGTCGGCGGAATAGCTCTGGCCGGTTTGATGGGAGCCCAGCGCGCGTCCGCAGATGACGCTGTGCATCCCGCACTGCCGGGGCTGCCGCACTTCCCGCCGAAGGCGACGCGTCTGATCTATCTGCACATGAACGGAGCCCCCTCGCAGCTCGACCTGTTCGACCATAAGCCGGGGCTGCAGGAGCACTTTGACAAAGATCTGCCGGAATCAGTCCGCAACAACCAGCGGATCACGACGATGACGAGTGGCCAGGCGCGGCTGCCGGTCGCTCCGAGCATGTTCAAATTCAAGCAGTGCGGCGAAGGCGGGATCTGGATGAGTGAGCTCGTGCCGCACATGCATGAGATTGCCGACGAGATCGCCATGATCAAGACGGTGCACACCGACGCGATCAATCACGACCCGGCCTGCACGTTCGTGATGACCGGCAGTGAAGTTCCGGGCAAGCCGAGTCTCGGATCGTGGCTCAGCTATGGACTCGGCAGCGAAAGCAACGACCTGCCCGCGTTTGTCGTGTTCACTCCAACATTCCCGAAAGAGAGCCAGGCGCAGGCACTCTTCACCCGCATGTGGAGTAGCGGATTTCTGCCGTCAAAGTACGACGGGGTCGCCTTGCGCGGCACAGGTGATCCTGTCCTCTACGTTCGCAACCCGCCGGGCGTCCTGCGCTCCGACCGTCGAGCCATGCTGGATGCTCTGGGCGAACTCAATCAGCGCAACTTCGATCGTTTCGGAGATCCGGAGACACTCACGCGGATCAGCCAATACGAAATGGCGTTCCGGATGCAGGCCAGCGTCCCGGAACTCACGGACCTGAGCGGTGAGTCTAAAGAGACGCTCGAAATGTACGGCGAGAACGTCCAGACGCCCGGCACTTACGCATCCAGCGCGATCCTCGCACGAAGACTGATCGAACGAGGCGTCCGAGTCGTGCAGGTTCTGCATCGCGGCTGGGATCAGCACAACCGCCTGCCGAAACTGATGAAGGGCCAGTGCGACGACGTCGATCAGCCGACGGCAGCTCTACTGAAAGACCTCAAGCAGCGAGGACTTCTGGAGGACACACTGGTGGTCTTCGGCGGCGAGTTCGGTCGCACGGTCTACTCCCAGGGAACGCTCACGAAGGACAACTACGGGCGCGACCATCACCCTCGGAACTTCTGCATGTGGATGGCCGGAGGCGGAATCAAACGTGGCGTGACTCACGGCGAGACCGACGACTTCAGCTACAACATCGCCGAGAACCCGGTCCACCTGAACGATCTCAACGCAACCATCCTGCACTGCCTGGGAATCGACGACCGCCGCTTCACCTATTCGTTCCAGGGCCTGGAACAGCGTCTGACGGGTGTCGAAGAGACTCACATCGTCGAAGAGATCCTCGCTTAGCAGCAGGCCCCGTTTGAGACCCGCCGACGACACGACTGAATTCCCCATGAAACGCAGCATCCTTGATCTCAGCCAGGCCGAGCTTTCCGAGTGGGTTGCTGCGCTGGGCGAACGATCGTTTCGGGCGACGCAGATTCGCGGCTGGCTGTTTGGCAAACGGGCTCCTTCGTTCGACGAGATGAACGATCTGCCGAAGGCGCTGCGGCAGACGCTGGCTGACGAGTTCACTCTGTTTGGCGGCAACGTCGTCCGGCATCAGATTGCGAAGGACCGAACCGAGAAGCTGCTGATCGAGCAGCCGGATAAGCAGACGGTTGAGTGCGTGCTGATGCGCGAGCCGGACCGTCGGACGATCTGCATCAGCACGCAGGTCGGCTGTGCGATGGGCTGCGTGTTCTGCGCGAGCGGAATGCTGGGCCTCAAACGCAATCTCTCTCGGGCCGAGATTCTGGAGCAGATCCTGCGGCTCGATCGGTTGCTCGACGCAGATGAACGGCTGACGAATGTCGTCGTGATGGGGATCGGCGAGCCGCTGCAGAATCTGCCGACGCTGCTGTCGGTACTCGACGAGGTCACGGCAGAAGACGGCCTCGGCCTGAGTCCGCGGCGGATCACGATCTCGACCGTCGGCCTGCCGGCGAAGATCGAGGAACTCGCCCGCAGCGGAAAGCCGTACAACCTGGCTGTCTCGCTGCATGCTCCGAATGACGAACTGCGAACCCGTCTCGTCCCGATCAACGAAAACATCGGCATCGACGCGGTCCTCGCCGCCGCCGACAGCTACTTTGAGATCACCGGTCGGCGGGTCACGTACGAGTACGTTCTGCTCGGCGGTTTGAACGACGGTCCGGAACACGCGAGCCAGCTCGCCGCCCTGCTCCGCCACCGCAACGCTCACGTCAACCTGATCCCGATTAACGGCGTCGAAACACTGCCCTTCGCCGAGCCGACCGCCCCACGCGTCGACGAATTCATCCACATCCTCGAATCCAGCGGCACCGCCGCGACCGTCCGCAAACGCAAAGGCGCAGACATCGACGCCGCCTGCGGCCAGCTGCGGCTCAAGGAAGCCGTGCAGCTCGAAGCTCCTCAATAGCCAATCGGTCAGGTGCCCGTTCAAAGAGGCCATGCAGGAATGAATCCGCTTGTCGACCGATCCGAGTTTGAGATTGGCGCATTCAGCGAATGGCAGTGGCTCGTTCGCACTCCTGCGAAGGCGCTCTTCTTGACCGTCTTTGGAGACTGGATCTACGAGCACAGCAGCGGAATATCCGTTTTGTCGCCTTCCGCCGCAGATACTTTTGAGATCGCAACCGTCGCTGAAGAGATCGACTGGGCGATTGAGGACGTGCCAGACAGAGCGCCATGGCTGTATCCCGGAGTTCTCGAAGGACTGAGGGAGGCTGGCATATCACGCGAGCAAGGAAAGATTTTTCATTTCGTAACGCCGCTGTTCCTCGGTGGTCTACCCGTTCTGTCAAACATTCAACGGCTGGAGATCCCCGCATACCTCTCTGGGATGCAGAAACTGCTGAAACAGTCTATGTGACACATGACGTCAGCTACCGTGACCAGCCTGATTGGGGCGGCAAGTTCTTCGTCAGTTTTGAATCTGCAACTCGGCTCGTGAGAGAACGTGAAATCATGAAGTACGTCACTTGGAACGTGGCTCTGGCAGGAGTGTTCTGGTTAATCGCTCCAAGCTTGCCGCTTGAATTCCCCGTGAGTTCCTGCCGTGCTGACGATCAAACGGTGAGCGCCGATGTGCTCATCGTTGGGGGCACGGAGTCCGGGTGTGCGGCGGCGGTGCAGGCGGCTCGGATGGGCGTTGGGCGGATTGTTCTGGTCAACGATATCGAGTGGCTCGGCGGGCAGTTTTCGGCGGAGGCTCTGCTGGCCATCGACGAGAACCGCGGGCCGGCGGGGTATGACCACACGGTGCCGTTTCCTCGCAACGGGATGTTTCGCGAGGTCATTGACCGAATCGAGCAGCTCAACAAGGAGAAGTACGGTCGGGCTCGGCCAGGCAACACGCGGGTCATCACAACATGCCGGCCCAGCGACGCGGCTCAGGCGTTTCGCGAACTCGTGCAGCCGTACGTCGCTTCGGGGCAACTGACGGTCGTCTCGAATCACTATCCGATCAAAGCAACGCGCGATGGTGACCGGCTGACGGCGATGACATTCGCGGCGGCCAACGACGCGAACTCGCGGCTGACGGTCGAGGCGAAGATCACGATCGACGCGTCGGATTGGGGCGACGCGATCAAGCTGGCTGGAGCCGCGTACGAGTTCGGGCCGGACCTCAAGTCGAAGTACGGCGAGCCACTCGCTCCGGAATCCCGCGAGGGTTACCCGCTGACGGACATGAACCCGATCACTTACTGCATGGTGATTAACGAGACGGACCAGTACGAAGCGATCCCCGAGCCGGTCGGTTACGACGCGCGGAACTATCGGACGCACAGATACCCGAAGGATCCGCTGTGGCTGTACGAGAGCCGGCGGGTCATCGACCACTACAACTTCAAGGACGTCACGCATCCGGACGTGCTGCTGCTGTGCTTTCCGGCATTCGATTACCCGCTGGACGTTCATCCGCAGAAGCTGGCTGAGGCACTGGAAGCGACCGAGGCCGGTGCGTCGCGAAAAAACATCGTCGAGCTGAACCGGCTGCAGCGGCAGCTCGTGTTCGAGGACGCGAAGCAGTACTCGCTGGGCTTTCTGTATTACCTGCAGACCGAAGTCCACGACGCGATGCCGGACAAAACTCACAGCTTCCGCCGCTTCGAGCTGACCAACGAGTTCGGCACGCCGGACCGGATGCCATTCAAGCCGTACGTTCGGGAGTCCCTGCGGCTGAAGGCTCAGTACGTGATGAAGCAGCAGGACACGATGGGCGTCGGCGGGAACGCTCGCAGCTTCGCAAACGTCATGTATCACGATGCCGTCGCCTGCTGGCAGTTCGAGTACGACTTTCATCCGACACGGAGAGAGTTCTTCGACAAGGGCGATCCAGCCGGCCCCTGGCGAGCCGAGTTCCGCAAAGGCCGCACCTGGGGACCACCGTACTCGGGCCTGAGCCAGTTCCCGCTGCGCAGCCTGGTACCGGAGAAGATCGACGGGTTGCTCGGCTGTCAGAAGAACCTGGGTTATTCGAGCATCGTCAGTTCGGCAGTCCGGCTGCACGATCAGAGCATGGCGATCGGCGCAGCTGCCGGAGCAGTGGCGGCCGTCGCTGTAAGAGACGGTCAACAGCCTCGCGCCATTCCATACGACCGCGGACTGCTCACCGAAGTCTGGGCCGGACTCTGCAGCCGCACCGACGGCGGCGTGCCAAACACACTGTGGCCATTTCGGGATCTGGAGCCCGAACACCCGGTGTTTGAAGCAGCGAACATGCTCGCCGTGCGCGGCGGCCTGCCCATCCATCCCCGCAAGACAGACTTTCAACCAGACGCACCAGCAACACCTGAGTGGAAGGCTGAGGCTGTCGCGCTCACGCTGGCGACGAAAAAGCGTCGATCTGGTCTCGACATTCCAGATCTCGATCGGACTGAAACGCGTGGCGAGTTCGTTCAACGCTTATGGGACGCCGTGAAGACGTTGCCCGATCAACGTTTCTCTGCCATAGCATGGTCCGATGAACGGATCCGCCAGATGTATCCTGGAGATACCGACGCGGATGGCGTTCTCGACGTCGATGACGCGCTGCCATTCATCCAAGCGAATTCGAGCTGGTCCGCGATCTCCCTGCCGGCTGACGAGGACGG
>JAPOLP010000850.1 GCA_029977045.1 Planctomycetota bacterium | reverse complement strand
TCTGGCTGCGGCCAGATGAGCAGTCCGGCGGACATCCGGCGAAGAATCGGACTGCCCTGTCGAATCATCTGCTGACGAAACGGGTGACAATCGGGTGGCGGGATCTTCCACACGTCATCGTTTACGACGTCACGTTTCATCTGCCGATTGGTGAGGAGCACTCGTACGCCCAGTTCGAGGCCGCGACCGGTTACATGCCCGAGAAGTTCAGCCGCTTCTGGAAATACAATCCTGAGACCGAGAACTTTGAATCGCTCAGCGACGGCCCCGGCGAGCAGAAGTTTCCGGTCGTTCTCGCGACCGACGGTGGCAGTCATGCGATGGGAGTCTACTCGCCACAGCAACCGTCGCCCGGCTTCGAGAACGCTGGGTACGGTCGTTGGCGTTTCGGTCCGCAACGAGTCGTCAAATGGAACTGCGTCTTCCGCATCAGAGATTCGGCGAATGGTGTGCGGCCCGGCGAATACTCATTTCGCAGTTTCGTCGTTGTTGGAGATCTCGAAACGGTTCGCCAGTCCCTGATTCGGCTTCACACGGAGCACAATCAGTGACCCACTTGCCGTCGTGAGAGTCGCGACGCCTTTTGGCATTTAGTCCTCGCAATAAAACTACGCGTTGCACATGACGCAGGAGCTATTGGCCCCATGCTGGCCGCAGGGATCGCTGTCGACAAACGCTGGCGATGCCACTGTGATTTACGGTTTCTTCGGTGTCAGAATTGGCGTATCGAAACCCTCAACGTCGCCAGGCTTCGCATCGGTGACGGATGGTTTGAAGCTGAAGGTGGACGGGTTGTAGGGGCCGACGAAGGAGATGTCGGCGTTGGGTTTGATTTCGTCTTCCATCTTCATGCACCACAGCGTGGCGTTGATGATCATGCGGCGGACGCCTTCGCTGAGGATGTCTTCGGATGCTCCCTGCGTGCTGCAGAATGCTCGGCCTTCCTTGCCGCCTTTGAAGCTGTAGGTGCGGACCCAGGCGGCGGGCTGGGGTTCCTTGTCTGCCAGTGGCTTGGCACCGACTTCCATGGATTCCAGCACCCGGTTCGTGGCGAGGATCGTTGAATTGGGCATCGGCCGAGCGGAGTAGGCTCCCGCCATCGCGTGCATGTCCTTCACGCCGCGCATGATCGGGTGGTCCTGCTGTTCAGGCACGACATGCATCGCGGTGGCGAACTTGTGGTTGCTCCCGTAGTGGCCGGCGCCGAGTTTCGGGTTCCAGGTCTCGCCGAGGATCTGGCGACCGAAACCGCCGACGAAGTCCTCACCGCCATTACTGAAGTTGAAGTACGAGTACTGTCCCTTCAGTCCGTTAAAGGCGTGCGTCGTGGTTCGCAGGCCAAGCACCGGGCCACCGCGTTTCAGGTAGCTCTCGAACTTCTCCATCCAGGCGTCTTCCGGAGCGACAAAGCGCAGGAACAGAAACAGCATGTCAGCGTCGTCGATTGCTTCGATGCCGGGGATGTGGCTGGAACCCTGCTTGATCAGGCCGTCTTCGGTCTGGCCAAACAGGACCGTGCACTTGAAGCCGTAACGCTTCGCCATGATGCGGGCGATCGCCGGGCAGGTTTCCTCACCGCGGTATTCGTGGTCGGACGCGATGAACAGGATGTGCTTGCCCTTGCCGGGGCCGGAATCACCTTCGTAGACAACTCGATCGGCAGCTGACGCGTGTGCTGCCAGAAAAACGAAGGCTGCAGCTGCCATGATGAAGTTACGCCCGATCATTGTGGTTCTCCGTGGGTGCGGTGGTGATTCCCGGTTGGCGGGGCAGGGGAGCGAGCGGGGCCGGCTTTCGTGGAGCACGGTGAGTTCGCATCGTAGGAGTCGCCGCTGTCCTGACAAAGCCTGTCGGGTGTGCCGTTGCTGGCGGACGACGCCGGTTCATTTTTTCTGTAATGGCGAACGAGTCAGTTGGCGAACGGTGCAAAACGCGGACTGTCCCGCTTAATCAATCTGAGGTTTGCGGTTCGCTTTTGAGCGGCTGCCCCAATGCTCGCGCGATGACAAAGTCTGCCAGTTTCTGCGACGTGAACCAGCCCTCCCACATGTTGTGGCCCTGGCCTGCGATGACTTCGATTTCGACCGCGCCACCGAAGCTCCGGTAGCGTTTTGCCAGTTCGGCGGAGTTGGCTTCCAGTGGCACGACTTTGTCGATGTCGCCCTGAATGTGGAATACGGGCACGCCGGCCTCAGCGAGTGGCTTGAGGCGATCGATCGGGTTGTACTTTGCCAGCTCAGCCTGAAGCTGGTCGGCGGCCAGACCATAGGCACCGGCGGCGCGGGCAACGCCGGGATAGCTGGCGATACTGCAGACGGGATAAATGCCCGCGACACCGCCAACGGACTGCGGATGATCGACGGCCCAGCTGTAAAGCATCAGACCGCCACGGCTGCGAGCGAGCAGACAGGGCTTCTTTCCAAACTGCCGCTGATTCACCAGGTGGTCGTAGAGACGCTGGTAGAGTTCGACGCCTTGTGGGCTGCCAAACGATTCGCCGACGTCAATTCCCGCGATCGCGATGCCTTTCGCCAGAAAGCGTTCGAACATCCAGATCTCGGAGCTGGCCGGCAGACCGCGCAGTGTCGGCGCGTACCAGACCCACGGAATGTCCGACTTTGCATTCGGCGGCAGGATGACGAACGCGTCGTGGCCATCGAGCTGGAAGGCCTCGCCCGGCAGAGGCAGAGCCTTCGTGCCGGGCGTGACAACTGGTTCCGCAGCTGTAGTGGCCGCTCCAATCAGCAGCCACACAAGGAGCGAGCGAATCAACATGCGTGGCCTTTCGCGGTCAACGCTTCCTGGTTTCGATGACGAATTTGATAAGGTCGTTGAACTCGGCGCGGCTCTTCAGCTGCTTCGCCAGGCCGGCAGGCATCAGCGACGTCCGCGACGGCAGAACCTCGTCGACGTTCTTCTTGTTGAAGACCAGCGGCTGTGGCTGAGCCAGGTTGCGAATGACGATTTCGTCGTCGCTCTCGGACACTCGAATGCCCGTGAAGATCTTGCCCTCATCGGTAATCACAGTGACCTGAGCGAACTCCTTGTCGATCCGGTCTGATGGACGCAGAACGGAATCGACAAGCTCTTCCGGCTTGAGGACCGACTGCAGGGTTTTCAGATCGGGTCCGAGCCGAATCGCACCGGCTGGTGGGTCGTGACACGCAAAGCAGGCGGCTGCCGATTTATAGAACAGCGTCTTGCCTCGTTCGGCGTCGCCTTCGGCCATCGCGACCTTCGCCAGTTCGACTGGTGAGATCCCGAGCAGTTCGTTCTCCAGCTTCTCGTTGGAGAAGGTTTCGGTGTCGATGCCGATGTCCTTCAGGACGAGTTCCGCTTCCAG